>JAAYNW010000096.1 GCA_012520655.1 Clostridiales bacterium
GCTGTGCGGCGGCACTCATGGAGACGGGTGCGATACTTAAGACTGCATTCTGCGGTCCTTGCTTCGGAGCGGGCGATACTCCGGCGAACAACGCATTCAGTATTCGTCATTCCACTAGAAACTTCCCTAACAGAGAAGGCTCCAAGCTGCAGAACGGACAGATTTCTTCCGTAGCGCTTATGGATGCGCGTTCCATTGCGGCAACAAGTGCTAATAAAGGAATTCTTACGGCAGCCACCGATTTTGACGGCCCTATCAATAAATATCAATATCACTTCGATTCTAATATTTATGCGAACCGCGTGTTTGATTCCAAAGGGATACCGGATCCCGATGCGGAGATTCAATTCGGTCCGAATATCAAAGATTGGCCGAAGATGTGCGAACTTCCTGATAACTTAGTGCTTCGCGTCGTTTCCGAGATACACGATCCCGTTACGACGACGGATGAACTGATTCCTTCCGGAGAGACATCTTCTTACCGTTCCAACCCCTTAGGGCTTGCGGAATTTACTTTATCCAGAAAGGATCCTGCATATGTGGGGCGTGCAAAAGATATTCAGCTGGCACAAACGGCAGTTATGGAAGGCAGATGCCCGTTAGATGCGAAACCGGAATTGAAACCGATTATGGAAGTAATACGGAAAACTTACCCCGATGTAGGAGAAGGAAATATAGGCTTCGGTTCCACTATTTTTGCAGTAAAACCAGGTGACGGTTCTGCCAGGGAGCAGGCGGCCTCCTGCCAGAAAGTGCTGGGTGGCTGGGCGAACATCGCTAATGAATATGCGACCAAGAGATACCGTTCAAACCTGATTAATTGGGGTATGCTTCCTTTTGTCACGAAAGAGGACGATAAGAAGCTTCCGTTTAAGAATCTGGACTATATATTTATTCCGGATATTAAGAAAGCGGTAGAAGAAAAGGAAAACAGCATTGCAGCTTATGTAGTAGGAGACAACGATATGGTGAAGTTCGAGCTGTCACTTGGAGAGCTTACGGATGAAGAGCGCCAGATTATATTGAAGGGCTGCCTGATTAACTACAATAGAGTCTCATAATGGGTATGGACAATGAATGAAAAAGGCAATATAATCTGATCTTTGTTCGGTAAAGTTTTTTATAAATATCCGATATACTATGTACAGGGGTACAGTACTTTGGCCAAAGAAATGCCTTTGAATATTATATCGTAAAACCACGGATGGTATTTATTAAGTGTAACGCAGTTACCTGATAGATACCATCCTTTTTGCTCTTATATATATTTATAAGAGGCAAAGGGTGAATCCGAAAGGATATGCGAAGAAAGGGGCAGAAATTGATTATTTATTCCTCGTATATAGGAATGGAGTCTGTAAGGAGTTACAGTTCCTATACGTCAAGAAAAACGAGTACGCTTCTCTTGGTCGGTAAGTCCGGCATCTTAAACGACGGCAAGCTTTCCGACGATGTATCCGGTATGGGTAGCGGCTTATGACGCGGACAGCAACGGCTTTATTGACGAAGGCGATGAGATTTGGGAAAGGCTTTGCATTTGGGTAAAGGATGAGAGCGGCGACAAATGTTACAAATTAGCGCAGAAAAATGTAGGTGCCATCTGTTTATCCAGTATTTCGACGGACTTTTCCCTTAACTCTGAAGGCAATACGACCAACGGGATGATACGGCGAACCGGACTTTTTCTGTATGAAAGCGGTGGTGTCGGAAGTGTGCAGCATTAGGATGTGGCTTGCTATAATGAAAGCGTCTGAAAAATATACGTATAGAAGAGGGATGGCCTCACATACAATAGGGTAGAGGTGTTCCATGAGAAAATATAAGATTGTTGAAAATATGATGGAAAACAGAAGAATTGTATCAACTCCGGATTACAGGGATATGGGTGCGATTCTTTTGTTTATTTTTTTGCTTCCGTATATTGTATCCTTTTTCTTCGGGAATGTGGGTGCAGGATCGGGATATGAAGAGGAGGAACAAAATACAAGCTATATCGTATGTAATACAACAACTGCGGGGACGGAAAAAATGCCTATGGAAACTTACCTAGCCTGCCGTCTTCCGGAAACAATTAACATGGATTACAAACCGGAGACATTAAAAGCGCAAGCGGTAATTTTAAGAACCGAGCTTATGAAAGTATATTATGATAGTTTGGAACAAGAGGAAGGGAGAACCGAATCCGACGATGGAAAAAAATATATTTACATAGAAAGCAAGATATCCATGGCTGACGGCGATAAATATAAGAAATGTAAAGAGGCGGTAAACAGCACGAAAGGGATGTACATGACCTATAAGGATAAACCGATAACGGCTCCTTATTTTGCAATCAGTGCAGGCATGACGAGAAATGGAAATGAGGTATTGAAAAGCGGGGAATACCCGTATTTAAAATCTGTAATGTGCGAAAGGGATTTTACGTCGGCCGAATATACCCAGACTGTTAGGATGAATAAAACATCATTTATGATAAGGGTGAAAGAGCTATATCCGGAACTTGTCTGGGAAGAAGGGCCAGCTCTCACGGATATGTTTGAAATAGAAAGAGATAGGGCAAAATATGTTACGGAAGTCAAGACGGGAGAATTCTCGATGTCGGGAGAGACATTTCGCTCTATTTTTTCGTTGAATTCTTCCTGCTTTACAGTGGAACTGGAAAATAATGTATTTATGGATGACATAGTTGTCATAAAAACGAAGGGAGTCGGACACGGGTTGGGATTTTGCCAGTATGCAGCAAATGAAGCGGCCAAAAAAGGAAGTGATTTTATAGATATACTAAACTATTTTTTTACAGATATTGTGATTGAAAAAACTGAATAAAGAATGCGAAATAGGCAAAACTATCGATGAGGATAAAATCTTTAGGAGGAATAAAAATGAGAAGAAGAAATAGATCCAGTGCGAAAAGGGAAAAAGCCATCATGCTGTTCTCATCGGTATTTGTGCTTACGGCGCTTACAGTGACAGGGTTGTTTGTAAGAGGCAGGAGTGAAGAAAAAAACGACGGATATGTAGTTGATTTCAGTGCTATAGAAAATGAGACAAATGAGTTGGCGGATAATGATGCCGTT
Organism: Clostridiales bacterium; assembly: GCA_012520655.1. Lineage (GTDB taxonomy): Bacteria > Bacillota > Clostridia > Lachnospirales > Lachnospiraceae > Kineothrix. The sequence continues at coordinate 3,078 of JAAYNW010000096.1, forward strand.
CAGAAAGCGGAAAAAGCAGGACAAGACGTGGTAACGTCCGACGACTTGGATTATGATCCGTATTACCAGGAAACTAATTCGGCCAATGTCGAAAATGAGCAAGTCGCGAGGGCAGGAAGTAGCAATACGAAAGACAAATCAGACAAGAATAAAAAATCAGACAAGAATAAAAAAGACAAAAACGACAAGGATAAAGAGAAAAATGATAAGAACGAAGAAGGAATGTTTGACGAGACAATAGACACGGCGCGTTTAGCAGAGATGGAGGATACTATGGCGCTGGCCACATCCATTCAGCCTGCCCTCACTTTTAGTGACGGCGATAGTCTGGCATGGCCTATTGTAGGTAACATACTCATTAATTACAGTATGGACAAGACCGTATATTTCCCGACTTTGGAGCAGTATAAATATAATCCTGCCATTATCATTTCTGCGGTAGAAGGAGATACGATTACTGCAGCGGCGGCGGGAAAAGTTACCAGTGTATTTTCCGATCCTGAAATAGGTAACGGAGTAGTTGTGGAACTGGGCGGAGGATATGAGGTCACATACGGACAGCTTAAGGACATTACTGTATCAGAAGGCGGATATGTGAACAAGGGAGATATCATCGGCAGCGTGGCTGCACCTACGAAGTACTTTATAGTAGAAGGCTGCAATGTTTATTTCAAACTGACAAAAGACGGGATTCCTGTAAACCCGATGACGAAATTAAGTTAGCGAGCGTCGGAAAACATGCTGAAGTATCTGATAAATGGTAAGATTGTAACGATGACGGGTTCCCTGTATTCAAACGGATATATTCGAATCGAAAACAATAAAATATCACAAGTCGGTAAAATGTCCGAATTAAATAAAAACGGAAAACTGCCTTTTCCCTGTAGTGACACTGAGGTAATTGATGTGAAGGGAAGGCTGGTTATGCCGGGGCTTATAGAAGCCCATTGCCATATGGGAATCACGGAGCAGAAGAAGGGCATGGAGGGAGATGACTGCAATGAAAATATAGAGCCGGTCACACCTTACCTCCGTGCCATTGATGCCATTAATCCTATGGATGCGGCATTTGGCGATGCTGTCCGGGCAGGAATTACGTCTGCTATGATAGGACCGGGCAGCTCCAATCCGATAGGCGGACAGTTCGTATTTATGAAGACAAAGGGAAGAAGGATAGATGATTTGGTTGTTCTTGCTCCTGCTGCAATGAAAATAGCCTTTGGGGAAAACCCAAAGGTAAATTTTTTAAATCAGAAAAAGATGCCCGTTACGAGAATGGGAATTGCCGCCCTAATCCGCGAAGAGTTGATGAAAGCAGAACAATATTGCGTGAAGAGGAGAAAAGCAATAGAACAGAACGGGGAGTTTGATAAAGATTTCAAATATGAGTGCTGGGTACCGGTATTTGAGCGAAAAATACCTCTAAAAGCCCATGTGCACCGGGCGGATGATATTTTTACGGCAATCAGAATTGCCAAGGAGTTTAATCTTAGGATGACTCTGGATCATTGCAGCGAAGGGCATTTAATTGCGGACGAATTGGCAAAGGAAGAATATCCGGCTATTATAGGTCCCGATTTATCCAACAGAAATAAAATTGAAGTGCAGAATATGGCATTTAAGACAGCAGGGATCCTGAATGAGCACGGAATAAAAGTGGCGATTACTACCGACCATCCCGTGTCTTTGATTCAATATCTTCCTATTTGTGCAGGATTTGCGGCAAAGGCCGGGCTTTCCGAGGAGGATGCTTTGAAGGCTATCACTATTCGCGCTGCACAGATTTGTAACGTAGCCGACAGAGTGGGAAGCCTGGAAGTGGGAAAAGATGCGGATATTGCAGTTTTTGACGGCAGCCCTCTCGAAGCGTCCACCCGCACATATTGTACGATTATTGACGGCGATGTGGTATATATGGCGGAGGATGAGTAGAACGGCGATGAACCGTACGGCAGCAGAACGACATTAAGCTTTACCTTATAGTGGGTTCGGGTTATAATTTAATAAAGCAGCATTACGAAAGACAGGAAATATGACATGAGTTTAAAAATAAAGATATATTTATGGATGAGCACTCTGCTAAGTACGTTGCTCTTGGCAGGATGCGCCTATACATATACAGCGGAAAACATGGATGAGCTTCAGGAAGACAGGGAAGGAAATGACCTTGAAGAGAGCCTGGGACTTGCTCCGGAGTTCGATTATGTGGTGCCTGACAGCCGTCCCGGGATATTGGTTAATCAGACCGGATATGCTCCGGAGGGAAAAAAGATTGCGGTATTTAGGGGGAGCAAGATGCCGGACAGCTTCGCAATAGTGAACGAAGAAACCGGGGAGACTGTTTTTACAGGGGAAGTGGAGGAGAAAGGCTTTAACGATATATTACAGGAATATAACGGCTACGGCGTTTTTAACGAACTGACGGAGCCGGGAAGCTACTACATACAGGCACCTATTTTGGGGCGATCCTATTCTTTCCGAATAGAGGAGGACATATATAGCGACGTATTTTATCTGGCTTGCAAAAAATATTATTTCAGCCGCTGCGGAATGACTCTTGTGGAAGATCTTGCGGGGGATGCGGCACATAGCGCTTGCCATACGAAAACAGCGCTTCTGGAAGAAGACAGCAGCGTGCAGTTGGATGTAAACGGCGGATGGCATATGGATGAGAAATATTCCAAAAGCGTAGTCAAGGGAAGTCAGGTAATGGCAACTCTTTTGCTTGCATATGAATTGTATCCGTCTGCATTTCCCGATGAGACGGGTATCCCTGAGAGCGGAAATGAGATTCCTGATATTCTGGATGAAATAAAATATGAAGCGGATTGGATGCTTAAGATGCAGGATGATGCTACCGGAGGAGTATATTCCGAGACGGTTGTGAGAGAATACCGTACGGCACCATATGTTACTAGGCAGGAATGTTACGTAGAGCCGGTCACTTTGGAGGCGACAGCTTCCTTTGCGGCGGTTATGGCTAAGTTCAGCTATATTTATCAGGCATATGATGCGGTTTATGCCACGGAATGCCTGAGGGCGGCGGACAGAGCATGGCGCTTTATGGAGAACAATCGCGACGGGCAAGAGGTGGTACAGCGATTTTTTGCGGCAACGGAGTTGTATAGAGCGACCGGATACAGCTCTTACCGGCGTGTGGCAGAAGGGTATTTGACTGCGGGCATCTATGATGATTTGGATGACGATTATAGTTTCTGGGGATGCACCACGTATATATCCACCAAACAGAACGTAGATATAAGTATATGCGGCAATGTAATGAAGGAATTGATGAATGACGCGGAGGAAATTTCGGAGCAGGCGAGAAAAGCGAGGTATCTGACGTTCGGAAATAAAGAGCAGAATAATAATGATGAACTTCTTCACCAGATGATGAGACTTACGGTAGCAGATCATGTCATTGCCAATCATGAATATGAGACGATTATAGAAAACCATGTTCATTATTTTATGGGGCGCAATGCGAAAGCCATCAGCTACATAGACGGCGCCGGAGAGAATAATTATGCGGATATTGATATCAAGCTGGGGATTATGAACCGTTTTGATCTGAATGCGGAATTGATATTTATGATGGGCGAGGTTATAAGCTGGTATAATACGTTGGAGGAATAGCATTTTTTGCAAGAATATAGGCAACTTATCTGTTTTTTATGGAAAGAAATGAGTGATATGCTGTAAAGGATGAAGCACAATATAGAAAGGCGGAAGGGATAGTATGAAAGTAGTTGTATTGGCAGGAGGAATCAGTACGGAGAGAGACGTATCTTTAAGCTCCGGAAGAATGATATATCAGGCATTAAAAAAGAACGGACACAAGGCGGTTCTTCTGGATGTGTACTTAGGGTATGACAAGGAAGACGCGAATATGATCTTCGATAAAGAAGAGGACTGGGCAAAAGAGATAGGTGGGGTAGGAGAAGAAAATCCGGATATCGAGGCTGTAAAAGCCCTTCGTGCGGATGGGGATAAGAACTTTTTCGGACCCAATGTTATTGCGATCTGCCAGGCGGCAGATGTGGTTTTTATGGCCTTGCACGGCCAGAACGGAGAAAACGGCAAGATACAGGCATGCTTCGATTTGATGGGAATCTGCTATACGGGAACTGATTATGTAAGCTCCGCGCTTTGTATGGATAAGAGCCTTACGAAGGAGCTGCTCGATTATCATGGAGTTCCGACTCCCCGCGGAATTTGCTTGAAACAGGGAGAAGAGGACCCGAAGTCCGTGCCGTTCCCGTGCATTGTCAAGGCGTGCTGCGGGGGCTCCAGCGTAGGCGTGTGTATTGCAAAGGATGAGAAGGAGTATGAAGCCGCTTTAAAAGAGGGCTTCCGTTATGATGAGGAAGTGATTATAGAGCAATATATAAAGGGAAGGGAATTTTCCGTGGGAGTTATAGAGGGAAAGGCACTTCCTGTAATAGAAATTGCGCCTCTTCAAGGCTTTTATGATTATAAAAATAAATATCAGGCAGGAAGTACCATAGAGACCTGCCCTGCGGATATTTCCGACCGGAAGACGAAGGAAATGCAGTTTCTTGCGGAGAAAGCATTTCGGGTGCTTCGGCTTAAAAATTACGCGCGCATGGACTTTATGATGAACGAGGAGGGGGAAATATTTTGTCTGGAGGCGAATACTTTGCCCGGTATGACGCCGACTTCGTTGCTGCCTCAGGAAGCACAGGCACAGGGAATAAGCTTTGACCGGTTGTGTGAGAACATCATGGAATGTGCGCTTAAGGAAAAAGAAGGGAATAGGGAAAGAAAATGAGGAATCTAACTTTGTGCAATGTGGCCAAAGCCTGCGGCGGGAAATTATTTAATTGTGATATGGAATTGAATAAGGAAGTGTCGGGGGTGGTGTTGGATTCCAGACAGATAGAAGAAAATTTCCTCTTTGTAGCAACGAAGGGAGAGCGGGTGGATGGTCATGATTTCATCTCCCGGGTAATGGAAGCGGGGGCTGCGGGCGTCGTGTGCGAACGGGAGCCGGATGTGGTAACGGGACCTTATATTCTTGTGGAGGACTCTTTTCAGGCGCTGAAGGACATAGCCGAGTTTTACAGGGAACAGCTGGACATTAAAATAGTCGGCATAACAGGAAGCGTAGGAAAAACGAGTACGAAAGAATTCATAGCTTCGGTGCTGGCTGAAAAATATGACGTGCTTAAGACGGAAGGCAATTACAATAACGAAGTGGGACTTCCGCTGACTGTTCTTAAGATACGGGGGAAACATGAAGTGGCGGTTCTGGAGATGGGGATCAGCGATTTCGGAGAAATGCACAGATTGAGCAAGGTGGCGAGGCCGGACATATGTGTGCTTACTAATATCGGAGAATGCCATCTGGAGAATTTAAAGTCGAGAGAAGGGATACTCCAAGCCAAAACGGAAATTTTTGATTTCATGAAAGAAGGTGGAGCGGTGTGTGCCAACGGTGACGATGACATGCTTCGCAGGATAGAGGAAACCAGGGGGATAAAACCGCTTTATTTCGGGTTGGATAAGTCCAACCGGATATATGCCGATGAAATTGAGAATAGGGGACTTTTCGGCAGCAGGGCGAAGATTCATATAGGGGATGTCGAATTTGCGGCAGACATTCCGTTACCGGGCGGACATATGGTATACAACGCGTTGGCTGCAGCCTGTGTGGGAAGCCTTCTCGGACTTAACCGGGAAGAAATACGCAGGGGAATCGGCGAGGTAAAGCCGGTAGGGGGAAGAAGTCATATCATTCGCCTTGCGGACCGAGTAATCATCGATGATTGCTACAATGCCAATCCTGTTTCCATGTGCGCTGCGCTCGATCTGCTGTCCACTGCGCTTACAAGAAAGGTTGCGGTTATGGGAGATATGTTTGAACTCGGAGAGAATAAAGAGCAGATGCATGCAAAAGTCGGAGAATATGCGGCCGGAAGGGGCATCGATGTAATCGTCTGCATTGGAGAGATATCCGCCAATATGTACGACAGTGCCCGCGAAACATTACAAAAGACAGGGAGTAAAAGTGCGGAGGTTCATTATTTTGCCGGGAAAAAAGAATTTATGAATAGTATGCCCGGTATTCTGCAGAAGGGAGATACAATCCTGGTAAAGGCTTCTCACGGAATGGTGTTTGAAGAAATCGTAAAAGCGCTGGAGGAAAATTAAAGATGACCCGAAGAGTCGTAAACGGCGGTATCCGTCGGATTCTTTGGGTCATTATTTTATACTAATTCCTTATTTTTAAAATAAGCTTCTTTCACAATATTTTGTACGTATGCTCCTACAAATTTCTTATTCTCCTTCGACATATCCTTGATATATATGGGTTTGCCATATTCGATTACCACATGAGCCTTTTTGATTCTGGGCATGTGGTCTTCAAAGATAGCCGCCGAATTGTTGATGGACATAGGAACTATAGCACAGCCCGATTTCTCCGCAATCTTAAAGCTCCCTTCGTGGAAGGGAAGAAAGGTGTCATTGGTCTTGTTCCTCGTTCCCTCGGGGAAAATGCAGATGGAAATACCGGAGTTCACTTTTTCTATTCCCTCTAAAATGGTTTTGAGTCCCTGCTTAATATCCTTGCGGTCGAGAAAAAGACAGTGAAGATTTTTCATCCAGTTGACGAGCAATGGGTATTTAAGCATTTCTTTTTTGGCAATATATCCGGTAGGCCTCGGAACTCTCGTGTAAGTGAGGAGGATGTCGAAATAACTTCTGTGGTTGCCTACATATAACACAGGAGCGTCCGCAGGAACATTTTCTTCGCCAATTACCGTTACGGTCGTGCCGGCAATTTTTAAACAACATCGGAAAGCCCAATTCACTATGGCAAGAGAACTTGTATTTTTCTTATCCATATTGAACTTACCGATAATCCATTCGGCAATCAGAAGAGGAATGCTGAATATAAGAAATAATATAACAAAAGCAGCGACGCCGATAAAACGAATCATAGTAATTTATCCTTCCTGATGGCATTTCTTTATAGTTTATAACGTATTTATTATAGCGGACACATTTGCATTAGGCAATAAAAAAGAATTGTAAAAAATAACGAAAATCTAAATTTGCCGGATATATAAGCGGCTGAAAGGAATAGTCGTTTTGATTCTCAAATAGAATGAATATAAAGAAGAAAGGATTTTGCGGTAATGAGAACAAAGTTTATTTTATTCGTAATCGCTGTTACTGTAATTCTAGCCTGCCTGTCCGGATGCGGGGGGAAATCAAAAGACATGAATGAAAAGATTAAAGATATAGAATTTACTGTATTGGGAGAAGACAATTTACCGGAAGAATTAAAACAGATTATTGAGGATAAGAAAGAGAAGGAATTCAAAATAACTTATCAGGACAATGATTACCTATACATTTGTATCGGCTACGGCAGACAGGAAACGGGAGGATACAGCATTACGGTAAACGATCTGTATATGACGGGAAATGCGGTATATGTAGACACGAATCTGATAGGACCGGAAGCGGAAAACAGAGAATTATACCATGCACAGGAGAAAGAAAGTGCATCTTATCCTTATATTGTGCTGAAAACGGAATATTTTGATAAGTCAGTAGTTTTTGATTGATTGTTATGGGGACAATAAGATATACTGATTTAAGAATAAAAGGTAATCCTTGAAAAATCCATATATAAATATATAATAAGTACAGATTGTGAGGGGAAAATGTATGGGAGCTTTTTACGCTCCCGTGCAGGGACGCTCTTCCATACAATTTCCCTATTTGGCAGGTCTTTATAAGGATAAAAGAGAAGCGTGGAGAACAGAGATGATATTGATAAAAAACGGTTATGTAGTCGATCCGAAGAGCGGAAATGAGGGCATAGCGGATATTTTAACAGAGGGTAAGAAGATCGTTAAGATAGGGCCCGGAATAGTGCTGGAGAATAGAGAAGGCTTACAGATTATTGATGCGGCAGGGAAAATCGTGGCCCCCGGACTTGTGGATGTGCATGTGCATTTCAGGGATCCGGGCTTTACCTATAAGGAAGATATACTGACAGGAGCGAAGGCGGCGGCGAAAGGCGGCTTTACAACAGTAGTGCTGATGGCGAATACACAGCCTGCCGTGGATAATGAAGAGACGTTGGATTATGTGATTCGAAAAGGAAAAGAAACGGGTATTCACGTGGAAACCTGTGCGAACATCACCATAGGGATGAAGGGACAGGCTCTTACGGATATGGAGAGGCTGTCGGATAAGGGAGCGGTAGGATTTACGGACGACGGAATTCCCCTGTTGGATGAGGCTATTGTCAAACAGGCAATTGCTCGGGCAGAGGAGTTGGGGAGACCCCTCAGCTTCCACGAAGAAAATCCTGCGTATATTTCCGATAACGGCGTGAATGCAGGGAGAGCTTCGAGTCATTACGGAATCGTGGGCTCGGACAGGCTGGCGGAAATAGACATGGTGAGGCGCGATATCGCTCTTGCAGAGGGCAGCAAGGCAGTGATTTCCATTCAGCATATCAGCACGAAAGAAGCAGTAGATCTGGTAAGACAGGCGAGGAAGACGAATCCCCGCATTTATGCGGAAGCTACTCCGCATCACTTCACCCTGACGGAAGATGCTGTAATCGAACATGGAACGTTGGCGAAGATGAATCCGCCCCTGCGGGAAGAAGAGGATAGGCTTGCCATTATACAAGGACTGAAAGACGGAACCATAGGCATCATAGCAACGGATCACGCGCCGCACAGCGCGGAAGAAAAGGCGAAACCTCTTACGGAAGCGCCCAGCGGAATTATCGGTTTGGAGACTTCCCTCTCTCTGGGAGTGAGGGAATTAGTAGAGAAAGGTTATCTAACGATGAAGGAGCTGATAAGCCGGATGGCATATCAGCCTGCCGAGCTCTATCACTTGGATGCGGGCTATCTGGAAGAAGGCGGCCCTGCGGATATAGTCATATTCGATAAAGACGAGCAGTGGACGGCAGGAAGTTATCTGTCCAAGTCTTCCAACTCTCCCTTTACGGGTGAAACAATGCCTTGCAGAGTACACTACACTATTTGTGACGGATATGTCGTTTATTCCTTGCGGCCAGGGTATGTTTAGTACGATTTGTTTACTTGGATTATAATAAATATGAAAGGGAAAAGGGTGACGGAACAAATGAAAAAAGTGAAGGCGAAGGTCATATCACAAGCAGAATTATCGGATGATATTTATGATATGTGGATAGAGAGCGATTTGGCTGCCACGGCAAAAGCGGGGCAGTTTATTTGCGTATATCCTCACAACGAAAGTATTTTGCTGCCTAGGCCAATCAGCATTTGCGAAGCGGACAGGGAAAAGAATATACTGAGAATCGTTTACCGCGTGGTGGGAAAAGGAACAAAGGAATTATCCTATTATCGTGACGGCGGAGACATTAACATATTAGGAAACCTGGGTAACGGTTTTCCGCTGGAGGAGGTGGCGGGAAAGCATGTAGTTCTGATGGGAGGCGGTATCGGAATCCCGCCTATGCTACAGCTTGCCAAGGATCTTAAGCGAGCGGGAGAGGCAGAAGAGATAACGGCAATTGCTGGCTATAGAAATGACCGGCTTTTCCTGAAAGAAGATATGCAGAAATATGTGTCGGTTCATGTGGCGACGGAGGACGGCAGTGTCGGAACGAAAGGAAATGTAATGGACGCTATGTCAGCCTTGGGCATTCGGGCGGATGTTATCATGGCCTGCGGCCCTATGCCCATGCTTCGGGCTATAAAACAATATGCAAAAAAGGAAGGATGCAAAGCATATATTTCGTTGGAGGAGCGGATGGCATGCGGAGTCGGAGCATGCTTAGGCTGTGTCTGCAAGACGAAGGAAAAAGATGAACATTCTCATGTCAATAATGCGAGAATCTGTACGGATGGACCTGTATTCAATGCTCAGGATGTGGAAATCTGATTAAAAAATAATAAACAATTAAGAAGTAAAAATATGGCAGTTGGAGGGTATGGAATGAATACAAAAGTAACGATAGCAGGTGTAGAGTTCAAGAATCCGGTGATGACGGCATCGGGAACTTTTGGCTCCGGCATGGAATATTCACAGTTCGTAGATTTGAACCGGTTGGGTGCTGTTGTGACAAAGGGTGTGGCAAATGTTCCGTGGGAGGGCAATCCTACTCCCCGTGTGGCGGAGACTTACGGCGGAATGCTGAATGCTATCGGATTGCAGAATCCGGGCGTGGACGTATTTATCCAAAGGGATATCCCTTTTCTTAAGCAGTATGATACGAAGATTATTGTAAATGTCTGCGGGAAAACAGTGGAGGATTATCTGGAGGTAGTAGAGCGCCTGGGTGATACGGAGGTGGACATGCTGGAAATCAACGTTTCCTGCCCGAATGTGAAGGAAGGGGCGATTGCTTTCGGGCAGAAAGCGGGTTGTCTCTATGATATTACTTCTCAGATTAAGAAAAAGGCAAAGCAGCCGGTCATTATGAAACTCAGCCCCAATGTGACGGATATTGCGGAGATGGCAGCAGCGGCGGAAGCAGCAGGTGCAGATGCTCTTTCCCTGATCAATACTATCACCGGAATGAAAATAGATATTCATAAAAGGACGTTTGCTCTTGCCAACAAAACAGGAGGACTTTCCGGTCCTGCAATCAAGCCCGTAGCAGTGCGTATGGTCTATCAGGCGTCTCGTGCCGTAAAAATTCCGATTATCGGTATGGGCGGAATCGCCGATACGGAAGATGCCATTGAATTTATGCTGGCGGGAGCGACTGCGGTAGCGGTTGGCGCCATGAACTTCGTGAATCCTTATGCGACGGCAGAGATGGTAGAGGGTATAGAAAAGTATATGACTAAATATCAGATTGAGGATATCAACGCTCTGGTCGGCGCGGTGGAATAGCCGAAATTTATATATAAAATCGATAAAGACTATGGGTTGTATGATGGTTTGAATAATAAATAAGAGCGGAGGAAGCAATCGGAAAATATAAGCGGCACAGTGAATACCATAAATGAAATAGCTGCACAGACGAATCAGCTGTCGCTGAATGCTTCCATAGAGGCGGCTCGTGCCGGTGTGCAGGAACCGGACGGCTGCGAGGAAAATCAGAAGAAATGAGCGCCCTGACGAGCAGTTTAAGATTTAAAGGACAGAGTAAAAGCAATAAAAAATAACCGGAATAAATAACCTCCGTGCGTAATACAATTACTATAAGTAAACTTTATCAAAGTTTTGTAATGGTAATTGAAGCGATACGGAGGTATTTTTGTGGAATTAGTAAGGAAAAATATACATATGGACCGCATCAAAGGTCAGGCAGCCACACAGATTACGTTAGAAGACGATGTCAATATCTCAGACTCCAAACCGGATGTGAGCAAGCTGATTTATGATAGAGGATGCGTTGCTTTGGATGAAATAAAGGTGACGGAGGACCATGTAACGGTAAAAGGAAAGCTGAAGTTTGCGGTAATGTATCTGTCGGACGGAGACAATACGGTACCCTCTTCCATGGAAGGCACCATTCCTTTTGAAGAACAGATTTATATGGAAGGAGTACAAAGCGGGGATTCAGTAAAAGTGAAATGGGATCTGGAAGATCTGACCATAGGACTGATCAATTCCAGAAAGTTAAGCGTGCAGGCACTCATCGCTCTTAAGCTTTTATCGGAAATGATGTACGATGAGGAGACGGCAGTGGATCTGTATCATGAGGAACCGGTAGAATATAGGAAGAAGCCGCTGAATATAGTGCAGATGACAGTGAAAAAAAGAGATATTTTCCGAATTAAACAGGAACTGGAACTTCCGCAGAATTATCCAAATATCTTCCAAATCATATGGGAGGGCATAGATGTAGATAATGTGGAATTCAGGACAGCGGAAGGGAAGCTTTCGGTACAAGGTGACCTGCACGCATTCTTCTTATATGAAGGCGAAGGAGAAGAGAACCCGATAAGGTCATTCGAAGCTACAGTGCCGTTCAGCGGCATGGTAGATTGCAGCGGATGCGGCGAAGGAATGATCGAGGATATTGAATATTCGATTGGTCATATAGAAGTGGAAATACGCCCTGACTTTGACGGTGAACAAAGAATATTCGGGGTGGAAGTCGTGTTGGATTTGGATATCGATCTGTATGAGGAAACAAGACTGGATATTCTGTCAGGCGTTTACGGGGTGGTAAAAGAAGTGGAGGCGGTAAGCAAACCGGCTCAGTTCAGAGGATTGTTGGGAAGACCGAGCGGAAAAACGAAGGTTAGCAATAGGATGAAGCTTCAAGAAACAGATACGCATATGCTTCAGCTCTTGCACAGCGAGGCGCAGGCGAGAATAGATAATAAGGAGCTTGTGGAAAACGGGATTCACATAAAGGGTGTTTTAAATGTACAGACGCTGTATTTAAGTAGCGACGGCAGGATACCGTATGGATTCGTGAAGGGGGTATTCCCTTTTAATTATGTGCTGGAGGTACCTAATGTAAATGAAACTTGCACATATAAGGTAAGGCCCGACATCGAACAGATGGCAGTTGCCATGATTGACAGCGATGAATTAGACGTAAAAGCCGTCATTTCGTTTAGCGGAATCGTGTTCGAGCGCAAATCGGAGGACATCGTAACGGATGTAGCCGTATCGGAATTGGATATGGATAAACTCAATGAACTTCCGAGCATTGTAATCTATGTAGCAAAGGAAGGAGACAGTCTTTGGGATGTGGGAAAGAAATATTATGTACCTATCTCTCAGATTAAAGAAACTAACGAGATGACATCGGAGGAAATCAAAGCGGGCGATAAGCTTCTTATTGTAAAGGGGATTTCAAAATAAATAGAAAGATAAAAAGGGAAAGCATGTTCTGTATGCGTTCCCTTTTTACTGACAATTTTTATCCTATTTTAATTTGCCTTTTCTGCCAGTTTGTCGAATTTATCCATCACGGCCTGATAAGTTTTCTGGCTGATATCCGGCAGTTTGCCGCCCCATGTTCTCGTGGCCTGCTCAAATCCTTTTTTGAAGGCATCGCGCATAGCCTCGATTTTGTCGGGATCGCCGCCGGTCAGAGCAGTTGCAAAATCGATGATGCGGCTGGAGGTCTGTTCTACGCCCCAGTATCCGTCCTCCGCAATATCCTTTTGTGCCTGTGCCTTTACGGCAGGATCTACGGTAAAATTGCCGCTTGCAAGAAAACTCCAGATGCTGTCAGTCTTTCCAAGCGTCTTTCCTTGATTTGCGATCATTTGCTCGACAAGACTCTTAAACTGCGCGGTACGGGCATCAGCATCTGCTTTTAATTTTGCAATCAGTGCGGAATCCTTTTTATAAGTTTTTTTGGATTCTGTTCCTGCAGAAGAGGATTCATAAACTACTCCGCTGCTGTTTTCTTCTTTTGTCACTTCCGCATCGCTGCTTTTTTTCGCTGTACTGTATGTACTATAAGCAGCCGCGGTACTTACACCGTTTGTAATTCCATTTACGCCCATTTTTAAACCCTCCTTGGTCTATGCGTTGTTAATTCAATGATTGATATGTTAGGCGGGAATGCATTCCTGACTTTGTAATTTATATCGTCAATTTATAGATATTTAATTAGGCTTACATTGATTTTTATTATTGTATTGTATATAATTAAATACAATGTATGTATACAAAATGCAAGCGAGGTACAAAATGGATTCAATAACGAGAAATGCTTATGCTAAAATTAATCTGGGTCTGGATGTAATAAGGCGCAGAGAGGACGGCTATCATGAAGTAAAGATGATTATGCAGTCGATCGGTCTGTGCGATACGCTTACGTTCACGAGGAAGGATGAAGCAGGGATCGTTGTTGTTACCGACAAGAAAGAACTGCCCGGGGACGAGAACAATTTGATATACAGAGCCGCCAAGCTTCTTACGGACACTTGCCGGATAAAGCAGGGGGTGCATATTTCTCTTGAAAAAAAGATCCCCATGGCGGCAGGGATGGCAGGTGGCAGTACAGATGCGGCTGCTGTCTTCCATGGAATGAACGAGATGTTTTCTTTGGGATTGTCAGTAGATGAAATGTGCGGACTTGCGGTAAAAATAGGAGCGGATGTTCCATATTGTATAAAAGGGGGTACTGCTTTGGCGGAAGGAATCGGCGAGCAGCTTACTGATTTGCCAGGCATGCCGGACTGTTTTCTACTGATTGCCAAGCCGGATATCGATGTTTCTACCAGATTCGTATATGAGAATCTCCACGCGGACAGTCTGGAAGATCATCCGGACATCGATGGTATGATAGATGCCATCCGCAGGAGGGACTTGGGCGGAGTCACGGAGAGACTGGGGAACGTTCTGGAAACGGTAACGGTAAAGAAGTATCCTGAAGTGGAAGAAATCAAGAATTTTATGAAAGAACACGGGGCATTAAACGCCCTGATGAGCGGTAGTGGACCAACGGTATTCGGAATCTATGATTCTAAGGAGAAGGCATTGGAAGCCAGGACCGGACTTGAAAGGGGAAAAACAGCAAAACAGATATTTGTAACCGTTCCGGTAAATGTTCTGAGATAAAGCTTTTTAGACTTAACATATACGGCGGAATAGGTTTGAAAGGCATGGTATTGGTATGGGTGAAGATTTTCAGGTAAATATGGATGAATTCCTGCCGCTTAGGGATGTGGTATTCAATACTTTAAGAAAAGCGATATTGACCGGAGAGTTGAAGCCGGGAGAGCGGTTGATGGAGATTCATCTTGCCAATAAGCTGGGGGTCAGCAGGACTCCTATACGTGAGGCGATTCGCAAACTTGAACTGGAAGGTCTGGTCACCATGATTCCCAGAAGAGGGGCAGAGGTAGCGCAGATTACGGAGAAAAGCTTAAAAGATGTATTGGAGGTGCGCCGAGCTTTGGATGCGTTATGCGCGAAGCTTGCCTGTGAGCGGATTACGGAAGAGGAGAAGGAGCAGCTTAAGGATGCGTGTGCTGAATTCGAAAGGGCGACGCGTATAAAGGATGCGACGGTAATTGCCAAGGCGGATGTGGCGCTTCATGACATTATTGTAGCGGCAACGGGCAATCAGAGGCTGGTACAGCTCGTGAATAATCTGGCGGAACAGATGTACCGCTATCGCTTTGAATATATCAAAGACGAAAGCCAGCATGATAGGCTGATAGAAGAGCATAGAATAATATATGAAAGCATTATGAACAAGGATTGTGAAGAGGCGGCTAAGGCGGCGGAACTCCATATCGATAATCAGGAGATATCGATTATCAAGCAAATCCGTTTGGAGAACAAGCAAAAATAATAAAGCATACGGAATAATGCCGGAAAAATAAGGGCAGACTTCTTTTAACAAGATTCCGCAATACGCTGAGCGGAATGCGATAAGGAGAAGTCTGATGAAAAAAATATGGGAAACCGGTATAATTCTATTTGCAGTTATGGGATTTTGGGGTATGATATATCCTGATTTGTGTTTTACGGAGGATGTATGCCGAATTGTTTATGAAGATACATATGGTAAAGCAGAAGAAATAGAAAAAGTTGAAGATTTTGAGAAAAAGGAAGAGAAAAAGTCGCAGTCGGGGGCGGATATGTTTACACAGGTATGTCGTGCGGAACCCGAACAAGTTCGGATAAAAAGCGCATTTTTAGAGTATCTTTCCGGCATGGGTAAGGAAGCCGGAGGAAAATCTTCCAAACAAGGGATCCAGACGCCGCAAACGGCGAAAGAAAGAGTTAGTAAAATAGAAAGCAAAGGAAATGACAATGGCGGTAATAAAGGAAACAGAGGCAACAAATGAGCTGCCCATAGGCGTGTTTGACTCGGGCGTGGGAGGATTGACCGTTGCGAGAGAAATCATGCGGCAGATTCCCAACGAGAAGATTATCTATTTTGGAGATACGGCGAGAGTGCCTTACGGAAGCAAATCCAAAGAAACAATCACGAAGTATTCCAGACAAATCGTACATTTTCTGCAGGAACAGCATGTAAAGGCGATTGTAGTCGCCTGCAATACGGCAAGCGCCTATGCGCTGGATGAAATAGAGAAAGAAACACATATTCCGATGATCGGAGTGGTAAAGCCGGGAGCGAAAGTGGCGGCTGAGGCTACGAACAACGGCAGAATAGGAGTCATCGGAACGGAGGGTACGGTAGGAAGCCGTATTTATTCTACATATATCAATGAAATAAATCCGAACATAAAGGTAATAGGCAAGGCGTGCCCGCTCTTCGTGCCGCTTGTGGAAGAGGGGCTTTGGCAGGATCCGGTTACCGATGAGATAGCGACGAGATATTTGGGCGAGCTCATCGACTCCGATATCGATACATTGATTCTGGGCTGTACCCACTACCCGCTCATTCGCTCTACTGTTGGGAAGGTCATGGGAGAGAAGGTAACCTTGGTCAATCCGGCTTATGAGACGGCAAAGGAGCTGAAGGAGTTGCTGGAAAAGGAAAAATTATTGAATGAGAAGGCTCCCGGACTTGGGGATAATCGTTATCGGTTTTACGTGAGCGATATGGCCGAGAAGTTCAAGACCTTCGCCAATTCCATCTTGGAATACGGGATATTGTCTGCCAAAACAATTAATATAGAGAATTATTAGAAAGATGGGTTATGGATATGACGAAAGAAGTATTGCTGTCTCTAAAAGGTCTGCAGTTTGATACGAATTCCGCGGATGGAGATAAAATAGAGACGATTACTCCGGCTGAGTATTATAAGCGGGATGGCAGCCATTATGTCGTCTTTGAAGAAACGACGGAAGGCTTTGATGAAAGCACAAAAAATATTATTAAATTCAAAAATAGTTCCTTGGATTTGACGAAAAGAGGGTTGGTCAACGTACATATGAGTTTTGAGGAGAATAAAAAGAATTTGACCAGCTATGTCACTCCTTATGGTGAAATATTGATCGGAATCGATGCCAGAAGCATTCGGCTGAATGAGGAAAAGGAGCGTATTGTAGTGGATGTGGATTACGCGCTGGAGGTGAATTATGAGCATTTTGCCGATTGCAAGATAAGAATGGATATACGGTCAAAAGAGAGCGGTGGTTTTTCTCTTCAGGAAAATTAAAAACAAAAGTGTGCTGTACCACTCTTTTAGAACATATTACAAGAAAATGACGGCTTACCTGCTATATGCGGGCAGCCGTCTTATATTTTTTATTATTATTTAATCGGTTTTGCTCCTGCTTTTTCTTGGAGCTTCTCGACAGCGCGCTTAAAAGCGCCTTGCTTCTTCTTAGCGACAGGAGCGATCTTGCCATGCAGACCTTTGACGTCGGTAATATATATACCGCTTACTACTGCTTTTACTTCTTTCTTGACAGGAACCATATCGTAAATTTTCTCATCGCAGACAAGAGTCATAATCTGAGGGCCGACTTTTGCCTTTACGATAGGGAATTTGGAACCGCGGAGAAGTCTGGGAGTTTGCTGGATAACTGTCTGAGGAAGCCCCGAATCTTTCATCTTCATTCGTTTCTTATCGATGATGAGCATAGAGACGGTCTGTTTCATCGCATCAATCTGTTCCTGCTGTGCTTCCTGCTTCTTCTGTGCTTTTTTTCCAAGGAAATATAATGCGACAACAGCAATGATTAAAACGACTAATATGACTAATAATACAATAGATAATGTACTCACAAAGTATCCTCCTATTTTACGTTAATGCAAGATTCATTGTAGCATTCTTTCCTTAAATGCGCAAGCGCAATTGTACGGTCCAAGCTTCAGCAAATTCGTTGAAGAAATGGGGAGAATGTTATATAATAAGCGATAAGGGCAAGCTGTCGGAAGGATATAAGGGTGAATTTATGATTTGGGAAAGTACGCAGACGGGCTTTTCATTTATTTTCAGTCATCTGATTTTTATTAACTTGATATTTGCGGTTATTATTGTATTCTTTCAGAGGAAAGATCCGAAAGTCGTATGGACATGGTTGCTGCTTTTGTATTTTATTCCTATCCTTGGATTTATATTTTATTTGCTCATCGGAACGGACATGCATAAGCAGAAAATGTTTCGAATCAAAGAGATAGAGGATCATTTAAACGATGCCATCCGCAAGCAGGAATACAGTCTTCGCAGCAAGGAACTGGAGAGCAAGGATCCCGAAATAGCGGAATACTCGGATTTGGTCATGTACAATCTGGAAGCGTCAGGTTCTATGCTGACGGACGATAACGATATTACTGTTTATACCGACGGAAATGAAAAATTCGATGCGATGATGGCGGATATGCGGGAGGCAAAAAAGTATATCCATGTGCAGTATTACATTATAAAAAATGACGTATTGTTTAAACGAATCAAAGATGTACTCGTGGAAAAGGCAAAAGAAGGCGTGGAGGTACGCATTCTCTACGATGCGATGGGCTGCCGTTCCGTGCGCAAGAGCTTTTGGAAAAAGTTAAACAGTCAAGGAATAAAGACTTCGGAATTTTTCCCGGCGTTCTTAAGGCGCTTACACCTTCGCATCAACTACCGCAATCACAGAAAAATAGTGGTAATCGATGGAAAAATAGGTTATGTGGGCGGATTTAACATCGGAAAGGAATATATAGGACTGGATAGTAAATTCGGTTATTGGCGCGACACGCACCTTAGGATAACCGGAACAGCTGTGTCTGCTCTGCAGATTCGTTTTGCTCTGGATTGGAATTATACGGCAAAGGAAAATCTGTTTTTAAAGGGAGAATATTTATACCAGGGTCCTGATGAATCAGAGCAGCACTGCGAGATTCAAATCGTATCCAGCGGACCCGATTCCAGATACCAAAATATAAGAGACAACTA
Source organism: Clostridiales bacterium (assembly GCA_012520655.1). GTDB lineage: Bacteria > Bacillota > Clostridia > Lachnospirales > Lachnospiraceae > Kineothrix. The sequence goes on from JAAYNW010000096.1 coordinate 21,851, forward strand.
TCTGCGCCTAATCGGTAAGGCGAAAAAAAGCATTTATATTCAAACGCCGTATTTCATCCCCGATGAAGCGATTTTTTCGGCTCTTATGATAGCCGTTCATTCGGGTATTGATGTGAATATCATGATTCCCTGTAAACCTGACCATCCCTTCGTATATTGGGCAACCTATTCCTATATCGGAGATCTGGTCATGGAAGGTGCGAAATGCTATACGTATAATGACGGATTCCTTCATTCCAAAGGAATGATTGTGGATGATAAAGTGATGTGCTACGGTACAGCCAATATGGATATCCGAAGCTTTGCGCTTAATTTTGAAGTGAATGCCGTCATATATAACGAGGAGCAGGCGAAACGCATGAGGGCGATTTTTGATGAAGATCTGAAGAAATCGAAGCAGATTACGAGGAACGTATATGTGAGCCGTCCTTTGCGGGTGAGATTTTTGGAACAGGTAAGCAGACCGCTGTCTCCTTTGCTTTGACGGTGAAGAAGTTATGAAAAAAGCGGGAAAAGGGTTTTAAGAAGGGTGGATTTATGGTATAACTGATATGTTGCTGTCCTAAGTATGAAATAATTCATACAGAAAAGGCGGAAGAAGGAGAAAACTATAAGAATGAAAAATAAAGCAGTATTATTAAAAGTCGTAAGTATCGCGGTTATGACTATAGCGACTGCCGCATTCGCCGCTTGCGGAAGTACGGATGACAGCCAAAAGGCATATTTAAATGAACTAGACGCGAAGGACTATGTTAAACTCGGAGAATATAACGGGCTGGAGATAACACAGGCTGCTCCGGAGATTACGGACGAAACAAGAGATTCCTATATCAATTACATGCTTTCTCTGAATCCGGATAGAGGAGTAATAGAAGGAGATACGGTAAACATCGATTATGTGGGAACCTTGGACGGCGTTGCGTTTCAGGGAGGAACCGCATCGGGATCGAACCTTACCATCGGCTCAGGACAGTTTATCGATGGCTTTGAGGATGGATTGATTGGAGCAAAAGTAGGAGATACCGTAGAACTTAACCTGACTTTTCCCGAAGGCTATCAGTCGGAGGAGCTGGCAGGCAAAGATGTAGTGTTTACGGTAACCGTCAATACAATTATGTCGGCAACTCCGCAGGAACTGACGGATGAATATGTTCAGGGACTCGGTATTGACTGCAGTACGGTTGAGGAGTATCAGAAGTACGTTTATGATATGCTATATGAAGAGCAGGTAAGCGCCTACGATGCGAAGGTAGAAGACGCCCTTGCCAAAGCGGCCATGGAGAAGAGCGAGTTTATAAAAGACCCCCCGCAGGCGATGCTTGACCGATATAATGAAATGCTGATATCAAATCTTACTTCGGAGGCAACTGCCAACGGAATGGCATTGGAACAATTTATGCAGCTTTATTTCGGAATGGATGCCGAGACCTATCCGGAAGAAATTAAAACCGAGGCTTTGAATTACGCACGGCAGTATCTTGTGTTAAAAGCAATCGCGGATAAGGAAGATTTGAATGTTACGGACGAAGAACTTCAGGCTGAAATGGAAAGCATATCCGCTCAGTCGAATTATGAATCCGTGGAGGCATTCAAGGAAGACGTAGACAGTGAAGGCTACAGAGAATATTTGATGAGTAAAAAGGTCTTGGAGAAATTGCGTGAAAGTGCGGTAATAAACGCAGAGTAGAAAGCTATTGCAGGATAAGGCCCGTAAAGAATGCGATTATAACAATAAAAATATGTATGAGACGAGGGAGTCAGGAAAATGAATTTGACAGATATCAGAGACTTATACCGTGAACGCGGTCAATTTGCCGGAAAAGAAGTAACGATAGGGGGATGGATCAGAAGCCTTCGCGATTCAAAGACATTTGGTTTTATCGTAATAAATGACGGTACGTTCTTTGAACCGTTACAGGTTGTATACAGTGATAAGCTGGATAATTTTGAGCAAATAAGCAAGCTGAATGTGGGATCTGCAATCATTGTAAGAGGAACAATCGTAGAAACGCCTGAGGCGAAGCAGCCTTTTGAAATGCAGGCGGAGGAAATCGTTGTGGAAGGTCCTTCCACTGCAGAATACCCATTACAGAAAAAGAGACACAGCTTCGAGTATCTGAGGACGGTCTCTCATCTACGTCCTCGTACAAATACGTTTCAGGCGGTATTTCGTGTGCGTTCGTTAATCGCATATGCGATTCATACGTTTTTTATGGAGAGAGGGTTTGTTTATGTGCATACACCCCTCATTACGGGAAGCGACTGCGAGGGTGCGGGAGAAATGTTCCAGGTAACTACGATGGATCTTCATGATATCCCGAAAAAAGAAGACGGAAGCATTGATTTCAGTAAAGATTTTTTCGGTAAGGCGACGAACCTTACAGTAAGCGGACAGCTGAATGTAGAAACTTATGCGTTTGCTTTCAAAAATGTATATACGTTCGGACCTACTTTCCGCGCCGAGAATTCCAACACCACGAGGCACGCGGCTGAGTTCTGGATGATTGAGCCGGAAATCGCCTTTGCGGATTTAAAAGATGATATGATTCTTGCAGAATCTATGTTGAAGCATGTGATTCACTATGTACTAGATAATGCAAAGGAAGAAATGAACTTCTTTAACCAGTTTGTGGATAAAGGACTTATTGAACGCCTTACGCATGTGCTTAACTCCGATTTCGGACATGTTACCTACACGGAAGCAATTAAGATTCTGGAGCAGCATAACGATGAATTTGAATATAAAGTATTCTGGGGCTGCGACTTGCAGACAGAGCATGAAAGATATTTGACGGAAAAAGAATTCAAACGCCCGGTATTTGTAACCGATTATCCGAAAGAGATTAAAGCCTTTTATATGAAACTGAACGATGACGGAAAGACGGTTGCGGCTATGGATTGTCTCGTGCCGGGAATCGGCGAGATCATCGGAGGCAGTCAGAGAGAGGATAATCTGGAGCTTCTCGAAAAGCGTATGGATGAGCTGGGACTTAACAAAGAAGATTACGATTTTTATCTGGACCTTAGAAAATACGGTTCCGTACGTCACGCCGGCTTTGGACTCGGATTCGAGAGATGCGTTATGTACCTGACGGGAATGAGCAATATCAGAGACGTTATTCCTTTCCCGAGAACCGTAAAAAACTGCGATTTATAGGAAAATGTTGTCCGTGCATATGAGACTTACAGGGGTTTACAATGAAGAAAAGGGTTGTAAAAATAATCAGTGTAGCTATGGCTTTTATAATGACGTTCCTTCCTCCGGGAACGGTATACGCCTCTACTATTGATGAGATAAAGAAACAACAGGCAGAAAACCAGAATAAACTGAATAATGTGCAGGGGCAGATATCCGGGCTTCAAGGTCAGCAAAGCAAGGTCAGCGGAGAGATTGACGAACTGGACGCCAATTTAGTGGAAATTATTGCCAGTGTGGATATTATCAAGGATGAAATTGTAGAAAAGGAAGAACAGATAGATAAGACGGAAGCTGAATACGAGGAAGCGAAGAAGCAGGAGGAGGAGCAGTATGCCGCAATGAAGCTTCGCATCAAATTCATGTATGAGCAGGGTGATGTTTCCTATGTACAGCTTCTAATTACGAGCAGCAGCCTCGGAGATATGGTAAATAAAGCGGATTATATAGAGCAGCTTTATGAATATGACAGGAAGATGCTAGAGGAATATCAAGCGGTTAAGGAGCATGTGCAGGAGGTATGGAACCGGTTAGAGGATGAGAAAGCGGAGCTGGAAGCATCCAAGCATGAGCTGGAAGAAGAACAGGCACATATGGAAGAACTGCTTGACGCGAAAAAAAAGGAATATGAGAATTATAATGTGCAAATAGCCAAGGCAAAGCAGGAAGCAGCTGCTTATAAGACGAAGATTAAGCAGCAGACGGCTGAAATTAAGAGATTAGAAGAAGAGGCAAGAAAAAAAGCGGAAGAGGAGAGAAAGAAAAGAGAAGCGGAAGCAGCTGCGGCAGCTTCCAATGGTGGAAGTTCTTCCGGCTCCTCATCGTCGGGTTCTTCTTCGGGAGGTTCTTCCGTGAGCATACCTTCAGGAGGCAGCAGCTCCGGTCAGGCAATAGCGTCTTACGCCTGTCAGTTTATCGGCAATCCCTATGTAGCAGGAGGAACGAGCCTTACGGACGGAGCCGATTGTTCGGGATTTGTATGGCGCGTGTTTAAGGATAAGGGATATTCGGTGCCACGTACCTCATGGGAGATAAGAAATGCGGGGAGCGGAGTGGATTATTCTCAGGCTCAGCCGGGAGATATCATTTGTTATGCGGGACATGTGGGAATTTACATAGGAAATGGAAATATCGTGCATGCCAGCACAGAAAGAACAGGGATTAAGATAACTTCGGCTACATATAAATCGATACTGTCTGTCAGAAGAATAGCATAATTATGTAATTAAGGGACTACAGCAAAAGGATGAAAGATATTTCCTGTTCATCTCATTTTTCTGCAGTCCCTTTTTAAAAGGAACCGGTTCAACGTACCCGGCAATATATGGTTATGCGTTATTGTTGTACGGTGCCTACACTGGTGATACCGATAATTCCAAGGATTCCATCGTCATCCACATCAAAAGTGATATTCGGTCCGCCGTCACCCATGACAAAGCCGGCACCCGTATATTCCAAATCAAAAAGATTGTAGTTGCCCATTCTTTCAACCAAGGCTTCCGTGAAGAGAGTTTCACTGTCCATATTTTTCAAAGTATTTACATCATCGACCGCACCCTTAAACTCTCCTGTGTCCAGAAATACGGGAATATTAGTCAAACTGATGAGAGCATCCTTATCCATGTTCTTTACCGCATTAATAATTTTTATTGCAAAAGCATATTCTTCCACATAAATCCCGGTAATGAGAAAACTGTCCGAGAGCCCCACGAGAGATGCGTGTTCTTCATCAAGAGAGCCGGTATAGGTAATCGTCGCTATCTGGCCAATGGTAAGATATTTTAAGTTCCCCTGCACTCCGGACTCGGGAATTGTCAGGGAATAAATATTTCCCAAGGATGACTGTGCGGAAACAGAATACTTAGTTGCGTCGGTTATAATACCCACGAAGCTGTGAATCTCGTCGTCCGTGGCCTGTGAGGAAGCCGGCACTACATCTGACGGGCTAGAAGCAGTGCTCGCCGATACATCCGGGTTCTCCGTCTCGAGAGAAGAAGCCGCGGTCTCTGCCTGCACATCGGACGATGCATCGGTTTGTGTCTCCTCTGCCGCATCTTTTGAATCTTCTGTTTCTGTTTCCGTATTTTTATTTTCCTGCTCCTTTGCAGCTGTGCATCCGCTCATGGCAATACAGCCGATCATAAGGAGCGCAAGTAACCTTCCCGTGCCTTTTTTCATAATCGTACATCCTTCCTTTTATCAGAAGATATTATATAAATCTATTCTAATATATAATATACTATGGGTGGAAGGAATGTCAATTCATGGAGGATATTACATACATAGTAAACCGGTGCTGTCGTTCGGGACGGGAAAAACTTGTATTTAGGATGAAAACGTAGTAAAGTTTTAGGAAAGAAGCGGAAAATGGTAATTTTCAGCAGGAACAAGCAGAAAGTGAGGGAGACGGATGGAATGGCAGCGTCTATTGTGCGGAGATAGAATAAGAATGTATAAAGGTAGCGGAAATTCGGGTGATTTGCGTACGGAATTCGAGAAGGATTATCACCGTATTATAGGAAGCGCCTCTTTCAGACGTTTACAGGATAAGACGCAGGTATTTCCTTTGGATAAAAGCGACTTTGTTAGGACGAGGCTGACGCATTCGCTGGAGGTATCCTCCTTTGCAAAATCGCTCGGACAAAATATATCAAAGAAAATATTACAGGATATAAAGGATCCTTCATTTAAGGAATCTTATCAGGCGGACATATGTGATATCCTGCAGTGTGCAGGATTATTGCACGATATCGGGAATCCGCCTTTCGGGCATTTTGGAGAAACTGTTATAAGAGAATGGTTTATAAAAAATCTAAGTAAGCTGACTTATGGTGAGAAGACGCTGGAAGAGCTTCTGCTGCCTCAGATGAAAGCGGACTTATACCATTTTGAAGGGAATACACAGGCTCTCAGGCTGGTAACAAAATTGCATTATCTGGTAGATGAGCACGGGATGAATCTGACGAAGGGACTGCTCGGAACGATTATTAAGTATCCGGTATCCTCGCTTGAAATCAATAAAGAGAGCGGCGATATCAAAGATAAAAAAATGGGATATTATTATGCGGAGAGAGATATTTTTGCAGACTTGCAGGAAACGCTTGGAACCCATGGGAAAAGGCACCCATTAACTTTCGTATTGGAAGCGGCGGATGATATTGCATATAAAACGGCGGACATCGAAGATTCTTTCAAAAAGGGGCGGATATCCTACGGTCAACTAATACAGGAGCTGAAGGAGGGTGGTGTCGGCAGAAAGGAAGATGACGAATACTTAAGGCTTGTCGAGACGCTGGAGGAACGATATAACAGGGCGCTGGACAAAGGAATCGCCCAGCCGGAAGCGTATGCGGTACAGAACTGGGTAATAAGAATCCAGGGGAGAATGATAGCCTGCGCGACCTATGGATTTACGAAGAACTATGCGGAGATCTTGAACGGTACATACAAAAAGGACTTGTTTTCCGGTACCAATATAGAACATATGGCATATATGTTAGGGGATATCGCTTACCGCTATGCGTTTATTTCGAAGCCGATTTTAAAACTGGAAGTCGCTGCGGAAACCATTATGAATTTTCTTCTGGATAAATTTGTGGATGCGGCGATTTATTATGATACAGACCGAAAGCTAAACGATGTACAGGAGAAAATGATCGCCCTTATTTCCGACAATTATAAAGCGATTTACAATATATATGCAAAGGACAAGAATGAAATAGAAAGGTTATATTTAAGACTGCTGTTGGTGACAGATTTCATCTGCGGGATGACTGATAGCTATGCAAAGCTTTTGTACCAGGAGCTGAATGGCTTGCTGCAATAACAGCGGGAAAAGGGATTAATAATGAAAATAGATAGAAAAAAAGCAGAAACGACTTTTCAAAAGTATGTGGAAGCTTATGACATCCGGGATGAGAAGGTGCGGCTTAAAATAGAACATACCTATAGGGTAAGCACTTTGTGCGAAAAGATAGCAAGGTCACTCCATCTGTCTGAAGAGGATGTGGATCTGGCATGGCTGATAGGTCTTCTGCACGATATAGGGAGATTCGAGCAATTAAAAAACTATGGAACCTTCATCGATGATAAGTCGATCAATCACGCGCAGTACGGAGCGGAAATCCTTTTTTCTCAAGGTAAGATACGGGACTACACGGAGGATCCTTCGGAGGATAAAGTAATATTTACGGCGGTAAGCTGCCATAACGCCTACCGTGTTCCTAATGAAATGGAGGCAAGGACGGAAATGTTCTGCCATATCATCAGGGATGCGGATAAGATAGATATCTTGAGGGTCAACGTGGACTTTCCCTTAGAAGAAATCTATAATGTGACGAGCGAAGAGCTGAGATGCGGCCGGGTCACAAAAGAAGTGCTGGAATGCTTCGAGGAAGAAAAGGCGATATTCAGGAAGTTGAAAAAATCGGCGGTAGATAATGTTGTGGGACATATTTCTCTGGTATACGAATTGGTATATCCGGTAAGTCTCGAACTCGTAGCGGAACAGGGATATCTGGATAAGCTGATGAACTTTGCCTCCGATAATCCGGTAACTGAGAAACAATTTGGGCGGATACGCGATAAAATGACAGAGTATGTCTTGCGGAAGCGGAAGCAGTAGGGAATAAAGTGCGGCGCGGAAAGAGGAAAAATGAGATTGACAGAGAGAAAAAAAGGAAAGCGTTTAAACCGGTATGTGAAGGATTATGTAGTATTTGACTTGGAGACTACGGGTATCCATCAGGAGAGGGATGCGATTATTGAAATATCCGCCATTAAAGTATGCAACAGCGAAATAACAGGAGAATATTCCACATTGGTAAATCCGAATAGGCATATTCCGGCCGGAGCGACGGCGGTGAACGGAATCACGGATGATATGGTAAAGGATGCGCCGGTTATCAGGGAAGCGATTGGAGAATTCATTAATTTCATCGGAGAAGATATTCTGGTCGGCCATAACATACATACCTTCGACACAAATTTCGTTTACGATGCGGCATGTTCTCAGCTCGGCCGGGAGATAAATAACGATTATATAGATACCTTGTATATGGCCAGGAAGTGTCTGCCCCAGCTTCCTCATCATAAGCTGACTGATATTTCCAAGCATTTCCGCATTGAAACGGAAGGTGCGCACCGGGCGATGAATGATTGCATTATGAATCAAAAGTGTTATGAAATGATGGGCAAACTAATGACCACATTGAAGATACAGGCGCCGGAACAGCGCTGCCCTATATGCGGCGGAATGCTGTGCAGACGAAAAGGACGGTTCGGAGAATTCTACGGCTGCGATAATTTCCCGGAATGCAGGTATACGAGAAATGCTTAAGCGAACCAGGTAATTATGTTAATAAATATTCTGCAAAATTAATTCTGTAGCTTTGCAAATAAGAATGAAAAAATACAGACATAACCCCTCAGAATCTTTCATACAATGTAAAAAAGTATTCTGAGGGGATTTCTTTTGAAGGATTATATCGAAGAAAGAGCAATCGATATTGCTAATTATATTATCGAGAACAATGCCACTGTAAGACAGACGGCGAAGCAATTTGGAATTAGCAAATCTACGGTACATAAAGATGTCACAGACAGACTGAGACAAATTAATCCGGTGCTCGCAAAAGAAGCAAGGAAAGTTCTTGATGTTAATAAATCCGAGCGCCATATCAGAGGTGGGCTTGCTACGAGAGAAAAATATTTACATCAGCATGAAATGGGAATACAATGACATATGTGGATTTGTAAAGATAACGTAAAATCAAATAAAGGACAAAAGATAAAATGCTGTTTTCCAATAAAGAACTCAAAAAGTTAATTCTTCCGCTGGTACTGGAGCAGTTTCTGGTTATTCTCGTAGGCATGATAGATATGATAATGGTTTCCGGTGTAGGGGAGGCGGCTGTATCCGGAGTATCCCTGGTGGACAATATTAATATACTTATCATCAACATATCCGCGGCTATGGCTACCGGAGGTGCCGTAGTTGTCGGACATTTTCTCGGTCAGAAGGATACTGAGAACGCAGGAAGAGCAGCATGGCAGTTGATTTTTTTCTCTACTATAGTAGCCGCAATTATTTCCGTTTGTCTGGTGGTATGGCATAAACCGTTACTTCGCCTTATATTCGGACAAGTGGAAGAAGCGGTCATGTCCAGTGCCGTTACTTATATGACTATAACGGCAATTTCTATAACACCTCTGGCTGTATATAATTCATGTGCTGCTATTTTCCGCGCCATGAACAGCGCAAAGACAACTATGTGGATTTCCATATTCATGAATATTGTACATGTAACTGTCAATTCTATCCTAATATACGGAGTGAAGATCGGCGTAGCCGGTGCAGCTATTTCCACAACCATATCCCGAACTTTGGCAGCAGCAATTATTCTATATCTCTTGTTAGATCCTAATAAATTAATTAATATTAAAGGTAAGGTTACATGGAAAATTAACGGAGAGCTCATTAAGAAAATACTATATATCGGTATTCCCAATGGAATGGAGAACAGTCTGTTTCAATTGGGTAAAATAATGCTGCTTAGTCTTATATCTACCTTCGGAACTTATGCAATGGCGGCGAATGCGGTATGCAATACGCTGGCGGGCTTTAATATTCTTCCGGGACAAGCCATTAACCTTGCTCTTCTTTCCGTAGCTGCGGTCTGTGTGGGAGCGGGCGATTATAAACAGACGAGATATTATACAAAAAAGCTGCTGGTACTTGCTATCGCCTGTACCGGAGCAATTTCTTTACTGTTGCTCATATTTGCGCCGTGGATAATGAAAATATATAATTTAAGTTCTGAAGCGGAGGTGTTGGCTGTCAGAGTTATCCGATATCATGCTGCAATGGCAGTATTATTATGGATGCCCTCTTTTACTACTCCCAATACGCTGCGTGCAGCAGGGGATGTGGTATGGACTATGGTTATAGCTATCGGTTCCATGTGGACATTCCGTATTCTTACGGCATATGCTTTCAGCAATTATTTCGAACTGGGACTTATGGGAGTATGGATTGCCATGACTATAGATTGGGCATTCCGGGCGATTTGCTATGAATACCGCTTTCATGGGTGCAAGTGGGAGCATTGCATGACGGAGAAGATAGAGCATAGCGGATAAATCGAAATAAATAAAAGATGATTGAGAAACAAGAGGGTTTGACAAGGCTTTCTTGTTTCCTATATAATAGAAACGCACGATTGGAATGCATTGTGACACATTAGAATTACAAAGATAAAAAATTAAACAGCATGCCCTGATATTTTCAGTATTTTTTATGCCTTGGGCGAATCGAAAGGACATATTAAGAATGGAAAGAGAAATGATTATCGTACTGGATTTCGGCGGACAGTATAATCAATTGATTGCCAGAAGAGTGAGAGAATGCAACGTTTATTGCGAAGTGCATCCTTATAATATGAGTCTGGATAAGATTAAAGAAATGAATCCGAAAGGAATCATATTTACCGGAGGTCCCAATAGTGTATACGCATCGGATTCGCCGGTCTGCGATAAAGCGGTGTTTGAATTAGGAATTCCGGTGTTGGGAATCTGCTATGGTTCCCAGTTGATGGCACACTTGCTCGGCGGCAAGGTAACCACCGCACCGATCAGCGAATACGGCAAAACAGTAGTGGATGTGGACAGCAGCAGGACGATTTTCAAAGGAGTATCCCCTAAGACAATCTGCTGGATGAGTCATACGGACTATATCGAAAAAGCGCCTGCGGACTTCACGGTAACAGCTCATTCTTCGGTATGTCCCGTAGCAGGTATGGAAAATACAAATAAAAATCTGTATGCAGTACAATTTCATCCTGAAGTAATGCATACTCAGGAAGGCATGAAAATGCTGCAAAATTTTGTGACGGATATCTGTGGATGCAAGGGTGACTGGCAAATGGGATCCTTCGTGGAAGAGAGTATCGAATCGCTTCGGAAAAAGGTAGGAAACGGCAAAGTGCTGTGCGCCTTATCCGGTGGTGTAGATTCTTCCGTAGCGGCAGTTCTGCTATCAAAAGCAATCGGTAAGCAGCTTACCTGTGTATTTGTCGATCATGGTTTGTTGCGTAAAAATGAAGGCGACGAGGTAGAGGAAGTATTCGGACCTAATGGGCATTACGACATGAACTTCATTCGTGTCAATGCACAGGAACGGTTTTACAGCAAGCTGGCGGGTGTAACGGAACCGGAACAGAAGCGGAAGATTATCGGTGAGGAGTTCATCCGCGTGTTTGAAGAAGAAGCGAAGAAAATCGGAGCGGTAGATTACCTCGTGCAAGGAACGATTTACCCCGACGTCATAGAAAGCGGGCTCGGCAAAAGCGCTGTTATCAAGTCCCATCATAACGTGGGCGGACTTCCGGACTGCGTGGATTTCAAGGAGATTATAGAACCTCTCCGCCTTCTTTTTAAAGATGAAGTGAGAAAAGCCGGTCTTGAACTCGGTATTCCGGATCACCTTGTATACAGACAACCCTTCCCCGGTCCCGGCCTCGGCATCCGAATCATCGGAGAGGTTACGGCAGAAAAAGTAGCCATCGTGCAAGAAGCAGATGCAATCTACAGGGAAGAAATCGCAAAAGCCGGCGTGGACAAGAACCTGGGGCAATACTTCGCAGCGCTTACCAACATGCGCTCCGTAGGCGTTATGGGTGACGAACGAACCTACGACTACGCCATCGCGCTCAGAGCAGTAAATACCTCCGATTTCATGACCGCAGAAGCGGCCCAGATTCCCTGGGAAGTGCTGGGAACCATTACCAGCAGAATTGTCAACGAAGTCAAAGGCGTCAATAGAGTAATGTACGATTGTACCGGAAAACCACCGGCTACGATTGAGTTTGAATGACCTAAATGTTAAAAGGCAAAGCAGATTAGCCTATAGGGGCAAAATTGTTTAGCCTCAACAACCGAATAAAAGAATAATAAATGACCTTGATTCCAACCCTCAAAAGGGTTTCGTCAAGGTCATTTTTTAATCTTCAATTCAGGTGTTTCGCCTTGTAAATACAGCGTTTCAGAGGTTATCGCTAATAGTGGTATCTCTTTAAACAACAGGAATATATTACTCTTAATCATTCATTATATGGTTAGGTGGTTGAGGATAAACAATTTTGCCCTTTGAGGATAAATGTGTTTGCCCTTTAACA
>JAAYNW010000097.1 GCA_012520655.1 Clostridiales bacterium
ATATGAGAAGTGCGGCAAAGATAAATAATTCCGTAAACAATTGCAAAAAGGTAAGCAACAGATTGTAAGAGCCATTTACATCGCTCATAATATGGCGCATCACTACCGGTGTGCTGGCATCCAGGAAAAATTCGTAGGGACGACGCACATAATCCTTGAACAGGTTTCTGGAGGTATTATACTGTCCGTTGTAAATAAAACGATACTGTGCATAATACATGAAAAATAAATAGACACTCTTCACAATATATACGACAATAAGTACAAGCGCCAGCATAATTAAGAAGCCGCTTGCATCCGATAATTGAAAGAGGTCATAAAAGTATCTTAAATATGCATTTTGAGATATGCTCTCCGGATCCATGGCTACCGTGATAAAGGGCAGGAGAAGGGATGTCCCCACAGTCTCCAACCCCGCTCCTATCAGCATCATTATCATCAATAAGGCCAACAATCTTTTTTGCCTTTTGGTAAGAATTTTCGCTACTCTCTTTAATAAGTTCATATAAATAACAATCTCCTGTTATGCTCTGCTCCGAAGCGGAATCACATATTTGTCATACAACTTCACAGCATGATAGTACGCGATCGGAGAAGCGAGCACTAATTTCATGCGCATCTTATCTCCTATGGCGGCATAATCCTTTCTGTGTATCCTTCGAATGTTTTCTTTCTCTATTTTGAGCTGCCGAATTATTTCCTTCGCAAATTCTCTTGTATCTTTGTTCTCCATAAATTCTATATAATAAAACAGCATCCGGCGGTAAAAGTGGTACGCCGCCTTATCGGACAGCTCCGGCATTCCCGCTTCCGCAATGTAAGCAATCTGTTCTTTCCAAAAGGGAATCTCATCCTGAAGCCTTCGTTGTCCGGCTTTTTCGTTCATGATGCTTCCTTCCCTATCGAGAACATAATTATAATAAGGGACATCCAGATAGACCAGTCTCTCCATTTTGCAGAATGCTTTTGTTGTAAACATGATGTCTTCGGAATTCTTCCCCACAGGAAAACGCATCTCCTTTACAAGGTCGGCCAGAAATAATTTGCTCCATACCGAATTATATATCACATATTTTTCGTCTGCACAGACATAAGCTTCCAAAGCGCGTGTTTTGGATAATAATACACTATTACCCGCGGAGGAGTCAATCATCCCCGCTTTTCCTCCCTGCCCGGAGGTCTTTATCTGCTTGTAACGGCATACCGCCACTTGGGCGTTCTCTCTCTCGCACGCCTCATACATGGCTCTGTACATATCTTCATCGATCCAATCATCTCCGTCCACAAAGCCGATATATTCCCCGGAGACCAGATTCATTCCGGCGTTTCTCGCATCGGACAATCCGCCGTTCTTCTTGTGCACCACCTTTATTCTGCCATCCTTTTTCGCATAGCTGTCGCAAATATTGGCGGAGTCATCCGTAGAACCGTCATCCACCAGTATAATCTCAAGCTGGGGATACGTCTGTGCCAGAATGGAATCCACACATCTGGGCAGATAAGCTTCTATATTATAAACCGGCACTATTATCGATATCAATTTTTCCATATGCATCAATCCTAACCATATCCGGCGTAAAAATATCATGACATTCGCATGTATTCAGCCATTTTTCGGGAGCAACCACACATTTCCCGGGAGAATCGTTCAGCCATGCCCCCCACCAGCTAAAGCTGCTATTGGCAATAATGTGATGCCTGCATTTACTCATGAGCATCAAGTCGATATATCCGGTCGCTTCCTTCGTTCCTTTTATTACAGTAAACTTGAATTCACGTTTTTCCGCTCGCTTTTCTTCACACCATTTTTCAGCCCAAAGAGTGTCGTTAGTAAATACAAAAAAATGGGCTGATGGATACTTCTCCAGCAGATACTCCATCGCTTTTTCGTAGTAAGCATCCGTACAGATGCCGCCATACACATCTTCTGCCTGCAGATAATCCCCTCTTCGGATATGGATGCTGATAGAAAGGCTACCTGCAATCTGCTCTTCGTATTGTTTTATCTGTGTTTCTATTGGCTCAGGCATATGTACATTCCTGAACCGGAAGGCTTCCCTTACCTCTTTTTCAATATCTTTAAAATATTTCTCACTTTGAAAGTATCCGCATAAATACGAAGAGTCTTTTTTTAATACTTCTTCATCATATCCCAAAAAAGCTTCTGTATACTCTCTGCTCTTTCGTCCGAACAGCTTCCGCCTGATCCTGTCCACCAAATTCATTGATCCGTCCGTTATTTCGTTTATCTCTTCTTTCGATGCTTTCGGATAATCGATACCGAATACAGAAAGCATAATCGGTCTGGCATTATCCGGTTCGTATTCCGTTACATCGTCAAATTTCACTTCTTTGCCGAGAGAAACCAGCTTCAAATACAGCGCATATTGAAACATCTGATTCCCGATTCCTCCGGACATGCGAATAATATTCATAACAGCATCCACTCCTGAAACATAAGTATAAACCATATCTGAATGCGCCAAACTCCGTTCTTCGTAAAGTCTTCCCAGATCTCCCATACCACATCGGGGTCCAGTATCCCCTGCTGTTCCAAGGTTTTTCTGTCTATGAGCGTTTCCGCCCATGCCCTGAGTTCCGGTTCAAGCAACCACTTATCGATAGGAATGCTGAAGCCTTTTTTGGGACGCTCCATCATTTCCCGGGGAACATATTTATATAATACGTCGCGCAGAACCTTTTTCCCCGTCTTTCCTTGTCTTTTATATTCTATCGGAAGCGTCCATGCGAATTCCACCACATCCTTATCCAGCATAGGCACTCTCGTCTCGAGAGAAACCGCCATTGCCGCTCTGTCCACTTTCACAAGAATATCATCCGGATGATACATCATCATATCCATCAGCATAATGTCATGGTTTACTTCCTCCAGATAATGACTGAACTCGCTGTATTTGTAAGGGCAGTCCTCATGTGTCTTGCTTATTTTCTTCGTAAGCGTATCCGTCTCATATGAGATTTCATACAGTCTGGCCGGGGTTCTTGCACCCAGGAGCGTTCCCTTCGTACGATATATATGCTTTTTCGCCAGAGGACTATGGAGAACGAGTTCACTGCACGGCTTTCTTATAAAATACGGAATTCCTTTCATCTTATTCCAGATACGGCTTACCGACTCGTAGGACGTATAACCGCAGAAAAGTTCATCGCCCGCATCTCCGCTTAATGAAACCGTCACATGCTCCTTCGTCATCTTACTCACGAGATAAGTTGGTATCTGTGAGGAATCGGCAAAGGGTTCTCCGAATATATAGGCCAACTTCGGAATCACGTCGATAGCATCCTGTTTCGAAATATAAAGCTCAGTGTGGTCAGTTCCCAAATGCTTGGCAATTTCTTTTGCGGCTGCCGCTTCATTATAGCCTTCCTCGCTCATACCTATAGTAAAGCTTCGCACCTTCGTGCTATTCAGTGACTGCATCAATGCAACAATCGTACTACTGTCAATTCCTGCGGACAGAAAAGCGCCTACCGGTACATCCGCTACCATCTGTTCCTTTATAGACTCCTTCAGCAGTCGCTCCAGTTCCTGCGCAGCCTCTTCCCCACTGCCCGTAAATAAATTGGATTGTCCTTTTACTGCCGCATCCTTCATGGACCAAAAGGCGGAGATAGAAATATCCTCTTCGTGATATGGCTCCTTTATCTTTAATATGCTGCCCGCCTCCAGCTTATATATGTCCTTATATATAGAATAAGGCGCAGGAATATAGCCATGAGTAAAATATATATCCAATACCGAAGTATTAATTTCATTGTTGAAGCCTTCTAAAGCAGCTATAGAACCGACTTCGGAGGCAAAGGCGAAGGCTCCGCCCTCCACAAAACCATAATAGAGCGGTTTTTCTCCCACTCTATCTCTAATCAAAAATAACGTGTGTTCTTTTTTATCATACAGGGCAATTGCAAACATACCTTTACACATGCCGATCGCTTTCTCCACCCCGTAGGCTTCCATAGCCTCCAAGAGCACTTCCGTATCGCAGGTACTCTTAAATCGAGCTACCTTTTTTTCCTCAAGAAGTCTTCCGGCTATCTTTTTATAATTATAGATTTCTCCGTTAAATACAATGACATAGCGCCCGCTGTGAGATTCCATAGGCTGAGCCCCGCCGGGGGATAGATCCACAATAGATAATCTCTGGTGTCCAAGCACCACATTCTTTTCCTCGTTTGCCCATATGCCGGAAGCGTCCGGCCCCCTGTGAGCCATACGCTTATTCATCCTATCCATATTGCTGCGCCAGTCGCCTCTTGAGTTGCATAGTCCCGCAATACCGCACATATTCTCATCTCCTCTATTCTTCCGCCGTTATTTCGGCAAAATCACCGTTTGCAATTTTATCAGCTATAACCACCTTTGCGTTTTCATATTCTTTCTTCCACTGTTCATATGCCGCGTCCCACTTCGCGTAACGCTCATCTCCCCTTTTATCGGTTAACGAATAATTATTTACAATATAATCCGCCAAAAACGCCGTACACTTTTCTGCGCCTAAGGCATTGGTATGTCCTCCGTAATCGCTGAAGTCGGTGGAAAAGTCGAGCCCGATTTCCTCATAGTAATCGTTCATATTCAAAAAATCATATCCATAGCTCTCTATAATATCCGTCATGTAATTATACATCATCTGTTTCTCTTCCTCCATCACGGTCGGAGAGAGAATAAATAACGATTGTAATTTTTCTTTCTTCAGATAATCCAGCAATTGATATAGATGCTCTTCCTGCTCCTTCGGCATCGCAGCTTTCTCGGTTATTCCGGAAGTATCCACGGCCTCGCAGGGTCCCACTTCTTCCGTCATTACATAGCCCTTCTGATCATCCAAGAGCTCATATCGAAAGCACGCCAGCTGCTTTGGCAACACCATTGTCTTCCAATTGGAATGATACTTAAAGATGTCGAAGTAATACGTATACCGCACAGAGGTATCTTCTACCATAGCATTTATGGTTTTTATTCGGTTCCACGAATATTTCATGTTATCCGTGACGCCTCTTGTGTACGCCATATTATTGGTAAGATCCGTTTCTCTCGCCGTATACATACGCATTTCAAATACATACAGTGCAGGATTCTGTGTCTTTCTTACCTCCTCTGCCATGAACGTTGCCGCAACCGGCCTTTGCAGATTGCTGGAAATAGGATATGCCGTAATTCCGTATTCCCCCCACATCTGCGGCGCGGAGTAATACGGATATACGGGACTCGAACCTATCATAATCACATCTATGGTATTGCTCGGCTCCGCATAAAATCCCGTAAATCTATCCTTTACATCTCCGTTGGTTCTAATAATATAAGTAACGGTAAGAAGTATATATATGAAAATCATGATGAAAAAAATTGATTTTGCCGCTTGCTTAAGAGTCATTCCTTTATCCCTGCATTATCTTTTCCAAATAATTTTTCCAAGTCCGGTTTATAACTCCCGGATTGAATTCATCTTTTACTTTTGAAGCATTTTCGCCCATTTTTTTTGCATAATCTATGTTATCTAATAATTTTTGCAAGTTTTCCGCCAGTCTATTACAATCTCCCGGAGGTGTTAACAGTCCGTTCTCTCCATGATCAATTAGTTCTCCGGGTCCTCCCGGAGGACAATCCGTAGAAATTACCGGTATTCCCAAAGCCATCGCTTCCAGGAGTGTATTGGGCATTCCTTCCGAATAGGAGGATAGAACGAATACCGACGCTTTATGAATGGCATCTGCCACATTTGCTATAGAACCGGGCAGCTCGACGCGCCCTTCCAGACCCAAATCGGCTGCAAATTCTATCAGCTTCTGCCTCAGTTCTCCCTCTCCGTATATGATAAGCTTATAATCAGGATATGCGGAAGCAATCTCCGCAAAAGCCTTGATAATCATCTCGTGATTCTTATTAGCATCCACACGTCCCACGGCCACAATTTTCTTTTCTCTATCTCCGTTATAATTCTCTCTGATGAATGCCGGATTAAGAGAATTTTTAAGTATCACCGCTTTTTGCCTGATTGCCTTAGGAAAGAAGTCGAGACAGCTTGCCGTCTGCAAGACAATTCCGTCCGCAAGTCTAAAAACAGTCTTTGCCGCAAATTTCAGCCCTTTGGAGTAATATTCCAGCTCCGGTTCTCCTCTTACCGATATTACGGTAGGAATACGGAGAAACAACGAAGTCAGTATCGCCATAATATTATTCTTGCCGATAAACGACAGAATCAAATCCGGTTTTTCGCCTTTCCATATACCTCTGAGCTTCATAAAACGTCTGCAAAAATTAACTACCCTGCTCTTACTTGTCTCTTCTGCCGTAATATCCGACAAAATCCTGTCAATTCCTTCGCTTATCTCGTATTCATTCTCCGCTTTATACTGAGTCACAATCGTTACTCGATAACCTTCCGAGAAAAAATATTCGGCGAGATTGACTAAAACCCTTTCGGAGCCGCCTTTATTCAAGGAACTGATAAACAAGGCCAAATGTTTGTTTTTCATAGAAGCACCTGCCTACAATCCTCATGTTCTCACTTAAAATAATATTGATACCACTGTTCGAATATATAGAAGGACCAAGACAGTTTGGAATAATTAGCCCCGGTCGCGGGACCTCCGTCACCCGTCTTTATATATTCCCGTATCATACCCGATACATATTCAGCATCGAAAATCCCTTGTTTCTCCAAATAATCCTTTTCGCTGTATGCGAGGAGCTGCTCTCTTAACGGTCCGCGCAACCACTTATCTAACGGTACCCCAAAACCGACTTTAGGCCTGTCCAACAGCTCCTTCGGTATATAGTCATACGCAATATCCTTCAGAATATGTTTTTTATCCCCTTTGTAAAACTTATATTCATGAGGAATTCTATAAGAATATTCCATAACATCTCTGTCGAGAATCGGACATCTCGCCTCCAGTGAATATTTCATGGATGCCCTGTCCACCTTACAGAGGATATCTCCCGGAAGATAAGTATCCATATCTAAGAGCATACGGCGTATCTGCCATCTATTCTCCCCGTATTTACTTTCTATTTCATAGTGGCAGGGAAGCTCGCTTCCGTCATTCTTTACCATAGCATTGGCGCGTACGATGTAATTGCTGGCGCCAAATTGTGTTTTTGTCTCTTTATTCCGGTTCTCGGCAATAACGCGCACCCTAAAGGGCAGTTTCTCCGAAAGTCCTGTCTTATTTATAAGAGGAAGGCTGTATAATCCATGTACCGCAGCACCCGCCATATCCAGCATTTGTGCCTGCGCTACATTTTCATAAATATTATAACCGCAGAAAAATTCGTCGCCTCCGTCTCCGGAAAGTGCTACCGTCACATGCTCTCTGGCCAGAGCGGATACGAGCATGGAGGGTATCTGAGAGCTGTCCGCAAATGGTTCATCATAATACTTCGGTATGCTTTCTACGAGTTCAAACATCTGTTTTTCATCGATGTACATTTCCGTATGGTTCGTACCGAGATATTCCGCCACTTCTTTCGCGTATTTAGCCTCGTTATACTTTTCTTCATGGAATCCGATGGAAAAGGTTTTGACAGGCTCCGAAGAATGTTCCTGAGCCATCGCTGTAATCAAGGAAGAATCATAGCCGCCGCTTAAGAATGAACCTAACGGAACATCCGCAATCATCCGGGAGGATGTCGCTTTCTTCAGAAGCTCCTTCAGTTCTCCCTTGGCCTGCGAGTAATCGGTAACCATATTATTTTTCTGCTTGGCATATACATCTTTTATATCCCAATATTTCCATACTTCCTTCGCCAAGCCTTGCGGTTGTTTGCTGACGGAAAGCTTTAAAATTGCCCCAGGCTCGAGTTTATATACGTTCTCGAAGATGGTCTCCGGCGCATTGATGTACTGCTGATACAGATACCGGGAAATAACCTCTTTTCTTATTGTTTTCTTAAACCCCGGAAAAGACATAATTGGTTTTAACTCCGAAGCAAAGACCAATTCCTCTCCATTATCCATATAATACAGGGGCTTTTTCCCTATGCGGTCGCGCACCAAATACAATTCCCCGCTCTCCCTGTCGAACAGCGCAAAGGCAAACATACCGTTGAGTCGCTCTACGCTGCTTATTCCCCATTTCAGATAAGCGGCGATAATCACTTCCGTGTCGCAGCTCGAGCAAAACGGATAGTCGGACAATTGTTCCTTTAACTCATGGAAATTATAAATCTCACCGTTAAATACCACGCTAATCCGTCCATTGTCGGAATGCATCGGCTGATGTCCCAGTACGGACAAATCCAGTATGGAAAGCCTGCGCTGCGCAAGCCCCATGTGGTATCCATCCTTCAGCTCATATATTTCTTCACCGCTGTCGTCGGGGCCTCTATGATACATTGTGTTATTTATTTCTTTCAACTGTGCCAGCTTGATATCCTGTCTGGACACAAATCCGCATATACCGCACATACCGGTACCTCCTGCTGTCTATAATCCGCCTGAATCAATCGCCCTTTTACTTGACATATTCCAAAAAGCTATCCTTATATTCTGCGAAATCTTTGCATTCCCTGTCAATGCTGTCGATTAACTCCACATACTTCTCCCGTATCAGAGCTCGATAATTATCATAATTGTCGTAGCCTTTCTTGGTCCATGCAAAGGGGTGAGTCAGAATCTGTACCTTGGCATGTCCAAGAATGTTCTTCTCATTTGGATAACCGTATCTCCATATATGATTCGCATCGGATAAGTATTTTACCCCGAGTACGGAATCCTCCGTCACATTTTCGGCAAAAGTGAAAAAGTCATTCTGATATGCATTGATAATACCCGGAAGCTTTATATTTTCAGCCAGAATCGTCGGTGATGGACGATGAATGGAAAACTGTGTTATTTCAAATCCAAGCATTTCACTCAGCATATGCATTTCCTTTACAATCTGCCTGCGGATCTCCTGCATATCGGTCATTCCATTCAATGCAAAATGAAGGCCTATATTTTGTCCCCTCTCGTGCATATCGCATATCATATCTCTGTTTTTTCTGGACAATAGATTATAGGAATTGTTTGTCCACTGGAAGAAGAAAGTGGACGTGAAATCCATTCCGGTTTCCACCTTTGCCAGGTCATAAGCCCGTTCCACGCTATACTCCACATCGTGGCGCATAATGATGAATTTATCCCTGTGAAGCGCTTCCTCGTAATTTGCCTGCAGCCCGGTAGATTTAATAATCCTTATAATCTCTTTATAATCATCAAATGAAAACATTTTTCTACTCCTTTATCTTACTACCTTTAATATTCTTTATCTTTTCGTTTTACTGCAAATCTCTTCTATATAATTCCTCCACTGCTCAAAAATAGCCTTTGAATTGGCGATTTCTCCGATTTTCCTCGCGTTATCTCCCAATTTCTCCGCATATTCGGGATTCTCGATAAGCTTATTGATTCCCTCTTCCAAAGCCTTCTGGTCTTTGATCGGAATCAGCAAGCCGTTTATCCCATTCTCTATTACGGTACGGGGACCGCCGCAGGGACAATCGGTAGCAACTACAGGCAGCCCCAATGCCATCGCTTCCAGCAACGCGTTGGGAAGCCCTTCCCAGTCGGAGGAAAAAGCATATAAAGCTGCCGCCGGCAAATCCTTCTCCAGAGAATCGCTGGCACCCATCAGCTCGATATAATCTTCCGCATGGTTTTTTTTAATGATCGATTCCAGAATTTCTTTTGTTCCGTCAAAGGAATCCGGACCGTATATCTTAAGTGTATAGTCCGGATGCTTTTTGTGAACTTCGATAAATGCCCTAAGCAGCATCGGCTGATTTTTAAAATCTACCAGACGTCCCGACTGTACCACATCCTTCGTACGAGCCTGCGGCTTCGGAACTCCGATATATTTATCATGCAGAGGGTTCAGTATGATTCTGGATTTTTTCTGTAAAAAAGGAGCAAAGAATTCTCTTTGACCTTCTGTCTGGAAAACACATCCTGCAGCTAACGGAAATAAAAGCGGAATCTGTATCTTATCTGAAATAGCATCGTAATGTCCCACCGGGTCGGTTCGGATAGATATTATAACCGGTACCTTCGTACCGAAAGAAGCCATAAGCGCCCTATAGTTAGCTCTCTGGGCAAAGGCTATAAGAACATCCGGCTTTTCTCTCTTCATAAAGCTTCTTAAATATTTTACCCTTAAAAGAAACTGCGCCACCCTCGGTTTCTCTTCATCTTCTCTTGTCAGCCCCACATGGACACGCTTTATCCTTTCATCTATCTGAAATTCGTTTTCTCCGTACCACTGGGTAGCAATGAGCACCTCATATCCTTCTTTTGCAAATTGATTCGCCAGATTGGAGACTACCCTCTCGGCTCCTCCCTGTTCCAGACAGTTCAAATGAAACGCAATTTTTTGCTTTGCTGCCATTTCATACCTCGTTTTGATTTCAAATAATTCATCCTGATATTCCCAACATATAATACTTCCCAATTTTACCATATTCATATAGTAATCATAATCAGTTATCTCGTTCTAGCATACATCTAATATGCCTTTATACATAACGTTTTTTTCATTCTTTTTCAATTTAAATAAAATCCTCAAAGCCTCCGTAACGGATTTCATACGAAAACTGGACTCAGAACCAACATAGTGAATAGGAACCTCCACCGTATGATAATTGCGGCAATAATACCTCATCTCGGTCTGATACATATGGCCTCTCGAAAGAAACTTATCCAAATCCATATTTTCCAGCACGTGTCTTTGGAAGCCTTCGAATCCGCTGGTCATATCCTTTAATCTTGTTCCTAACACCACATTCGCCAAAACCGTACCGCCCGAACTTAAAATTCTCCTATACAGCGGGTGATTGCTTATTCCTCCGCCCTTTACAAAGCGCGATCCCCAGACACATTCATAACCCTCTTCCAGCTTTTCTAAAAACTGCGGTAATTCCGATGGGAGATGACTGCCTCCGCCATCCATTTCAATAATTTGATCCGCCCCATCCGCAAGCGCTTGTCGAAAGCCCTCCAAATAACAGCTAATGACGCCATAAGATTCTTCATAAAATATCAGTTTTACCTTATCCGTCTTCTCCTCATATTCCTCTATAATTTTTTGTGTGTTATCCTTGGAAAAAATATCCATAACGGGATATATGTATAAGTTATCGTAGCCTAACGCCAATATCTCATTCAGAGCTACCCCTATTGTTGCTTCCTCATTTGCCACAGGCATTACAATAATTGTCTTTTTCATCCTCAGTGCCCTTTCTGTCCGCCTATGCTTCTATCTGCTTTTTCAGGATTTCCACATAGGCCTTATTAGAGAAATCCCCCGCACGCATGAGAGCCACCTTTTTATATTTTTCGTAATGCCCTCTATCCGTTACCATTCGCTTTATTTCTTCATAAAGTACTTTTTCTTCTTCGGTTATAAGTCCCGCATCCAGATTTTTCTCCGGACTCATATTCGGTATCAGCACGCCGTAATCAGCGTCTATAGCTCCTGTAATCTTCCCTGCCTTTGCCTCTCCCTCGGAAATGTACTTCTTCTGCAGTATTTCCCTCGGCCCTGTCATGCAATCCGTCGCAATAACCGGAATACCAAGCGCCATCGCTTCGAGGAGCGCATTGGGAAATCCTTCATTATATGAAGAAAGGACGTAAACCTCCGCCGCTTTCAGGTAAGGAAACGGGTTCTTCTTCATTCCCGGGAAGAAAATATGGTCCGCAATCTCTAATCGTTTCGCCAGATTCCTATATTCCTCAAAATCGCCTTCTCCGATAATCATCAACTTCACTTCCGGAATATCCTTCTGCAGAAGTGCAAAGCTCTTTATCAGATGCCAATATCCTTTTACGTCGTCTTCTCTTCCCATAGAGACAATAATATGCTCCGCATTATCCCAAGGCAATCTTGGCCCACCGGCTTCCGCATTTTTTCGAATTTCCTCTACATCCAGCGGATTATATAAAGTAATTGCTTTCTTGCAGTTATATTTTTTTGCAAGCTCCTCCTCAATCATCTTGGAGCAGCACAATATTTTATCCGACAGCTTGCAGAGCAGACTTATTTTTCTTTCATTTTCCATATCCATATAGCTTCTGATTCCTGTCCACACCTGTTCTCTCCTGCGGGAAAAAACATTTACCAGATTCGCCGTCGGCCCGAAGCTGTATGCAATGTCTATTGTCAGCTTCTTCTTCAGTCTTCTCACCATAAAGCTCCGCTTCACCACATTTAAAAGCTTGCCTGCCATATCCTTTTTCACACCCATGTGCAAATCGATGACATTTAAGCCTTTGATATCATAAGCAATATCCTTGGAATCAAATATAATTATGTATATGTCAAAAAACGGCTCTAGCAGCCGTGCCGTCGCCACACATACCCGTTCAAATCCGCCCTGGTGAAGCATAGGGACAATCAACATGATTTTTTTCTTCATGATTACCTCCGCTTGCCGCATGAAGCTGCCCGATTTACCATTATATTTTTCCGGTCTTATAAAAGCCTTCTACCTTAACCGCCTGTTCCATTACGTCAAATCCGGCTTGTTTTATCACTTCATGCATATTCGTTCTCTCATAAGAAGCGTTTCTCATAATATGTTCCGCCCATATATCCGCAGGCTTCTCAATGCTTTCGTAATGAACCAGCTCGGTAAAACCCACTTCCGGTGTGATTGTGTCGGAAATGATACACCGCAAACCTGCTGCCTGTGCTTCCACTACAGTTCCGGGAAGTCCTTCAAAGCGGGACGGAAAAACAAAATAATCCATTGCCTGATAGTAATTCTCCACATCCTTTTTATTCCCCATAAAAAGAACATCCTCGTTTAACCGAAGCTCTTCGGCCTGTTCTTTTATGGCTTTCATTCCTGCACCATCCCCGAGGAGGAGAAGTACTGCCCGCATATTCCGTTCTTTCATCCTGCTATGCAAAGCCGAAAATATCTCCAATAAGAATTCATGATTCTTGGCATAATGAAACCGTCCTACATGTCCAATCACATAACTTTCTTGTATGCCTAATTCTTCGCGTATCTTCTCTCTTTCGTCCCTGTTAAAAATATATTTCTCCGATGCAATTGCATTTGGAAGGACCACAGCCTTTCCCGATTTCTCCCACTTCTTACCGAATACTGCTTCCCCCGCTTCTTTGGAGCACGCCAGACAATAATCTGCCCTTTTCAACAGCGGAATACGGAGACACCTCGTAATGATGCCCTTTATACCCTTGTCCACCCCCGCGCTTCTCGCGTGTGCGGCAACTATAGGTACCCCTGCCTTTTTTGCCACCGGCAGGTATAAGGCCGCCGTACTCGTCATATGCCCTTGTACAAGCACAAATTCACGGTGGTTCTTAAAAAAATCCTCGACAGCCTTTTTATATGCTATATAATTATATACCTTAAATCTGGGAAGCACAAATATCCTACCGCCCAGCGCTTTTATTTCTTCATCATAAAATTCCGGTTTTCTTGCATTTAAATCATCTGAATGTACGAGAAAGTCGAATTGTATTTCATCTCTGTCCATGCAGCGGTACAAATCCATAATGCGACTTTCCGCACCTCCGAGGCTCACGCCTCCGAGCACATGCAATATACGAGCAGGCTGATTCATTTTCCTCTCCTCTCATAAGTTCCGGATGTTACAAGAACTTTACCAACAAATGCTTCACTTTTGCCATCACATATTCGGCGGCATTTCCAAGCCAGCCTCTTTTTATAGCCGGCATTTTCAAATATTCTTCATAAGAAATCATTTCTTCCGATTCAAAGATTCTGCGACACCGCTCAAAATCCGAATCTTTCATGGTATTCGTATGAATTACCATGGTCGTTGTCCCCTTCTTTTTTTTCAAGCTGCTGCTCAGCTTAAAAGAAATAGGATAGAAAACCATTCCCCTTCTAATATATGGGCCGGAGCCAAAACCATCCGTTATCTTCGTATATCCCAGTTCCTTGAGAGCGCGAAGCGTATTTTTGTCATAAGAATGTGCCGGAGCCATAAAAATATCTGTTTCCACCCCATGTGAAGCCAAGATAGCCTTCCCGGCTTCCAGCATATCTCTCTGCCTCTCATAACTTAACCCTGCAAATTCCGAAAAGCAATTTAACGGAAAGCAACCGCCTTTTTTCTGTGTATATACATGCTGGTATCCGTGCAGAGCGACTGTCCAGCCTTTTTCTTTCCATTCCCTGACTTTTTCCCAGAAATATTCTTCCTTGGAGCCCCGGTCTGCATCCTCGCTTTTAACTCTATTCAGATTGTCATCCCGGTTATCCGGAACTATCCCTATCAGCGGCTTTATCCGATATTCGTCAAGAATCTCCTTGAATCTCTCAAAGTTCTCCCAATCCATATGCGGTGTAATATCATCCATTCGAACAGCAATTTTCATTAATTCAGCACATCTCCCGTCATAATCTCTTTATCGCATTCATAACGCTCTATCAAAAGAGAACCGTCCACAGTGCGCACAACCGGTTTGCCGTCAAAGACATCCACCACTTCTCCCGGCGCATAAGCCGAGAAATCTATTATTTCATCAAAAGGATGAGCCTCCCATATCGTAATCTTTTTTTCTCCGCACATTGCAAATGCCCCGGGAAAAGGAGCTGCCACGCCCCGAATCAGATTGTAGATGTTTCTGGTACGGTCATGAAAATCTATTTTGCCGTCTGCCGCTGTCCGTTTATTATACCACGAATCGAAATCCTTCGAATCCGTCCTTATGACGATATTTTTCTCCTCATAAGCCTTTAACAGCTTCCTTACCAAGTTCTTCGAGCAAATCATATTTTTGTACTGGGCCGTACGTATATTGTCGTGAGGCGTTATGGCGAACATCTCCGTAGCGAAGACATTGGGACTATCCGCTTTCTCGTCATATCGGAACAGATTCAGATTAAATCTTGTATCCCCATTTATTATCGACCAGTTTAGCGGAGAACGTCCCCTTCCGAAAGGCAGGTATCCGCAATTACCATGGAAGCCATATACACCGTATTCAAATTTCTCCAGCACATAAGCCGGAATCAGACGCTGCCACCCCATGGAAATCGCTATATCGAATTCATTCTCTTCCATAAACTTCTCAGTCTTTTCATCCGTCAGGAAATAGCTATCGGCTTCAAATACCGGAATCCCGTATTTATCCGTTAATACGGACAATCCTTTAAATCCCGAAACATCATTCTTATTCAGCACATCCTTACTAATGGTAATAACAAGATCCACCGGACAAATACTATTATGAATAAACTCCACGATATTCTCCGAGGTATCCTTCACGCCAAACACTACAACTTTATATTTCATACACTGTTTCCCATTCTTTAAGCTCTATTTGAGGTTTTCCTTATACCAATCGATAGCAAGGCGGATGCCCTTTGCAAAGTCATATTCCGGGTCGTATCCGAGCAGTTCTCTCGCTTTGGATATATCCGCATTGGAATCGCGTATATCGCCAAGTCTCTCGGGGCCGAAAACCGGTTCCACTTCTTTTCCGAGCGCTTTACACAAATTATAATATACATCAATTAAGAATTCTCTCCCGCCGGCTCCGATGTTGAAAGCATTTCCTCCCGCTTCGCTGGGTGCAAGACAGGCCTTAAGATTTGCTTCAATTACATTGTCAATATAAGTAAAGTCTCTGGATTGTTTTCCGTCTCCGTTAATCGTAGGTACTTCCCCATTTAATAGCATGCGGATAAATTTAGGAATAACCGCCGCATAGGCTCCGTCCGGATCCTGTCTTCTTCCAAACACATTAAAATAACGCAGTCCGTAGGTATCGAGGCCATATAGCTCTTTATAAAGTCTTCCGTATTCCTCATCCACTTTTTTTGTAAGGGCATAAGGAGATAATACTTTACCTTCCGCTCCCTCCTTTTTCGGCAGCTGCGGATGGTCTCCGTATACGGAGGAACTGGAGGCATAGACGAACTTCTTCACACCGTTTTGCCTGCAGGCTTCCATCATGTTAAGTGTTCCCCTGATGTTTATTTCTTCATATAACAGCGGCATTTCAATACTTCTGGGCACGCTTCCCCATGCCGCCTGATTCATGCAATAATCTACGCCCCTGGTCGCTTCGAGGCAGGTATCAAGCTCTCTGATATCGCCCTTTATAAAGGTAAATCTTTCATTTGCCGTAAGGGGTTCAACATTCTCATATTTGCCGGTAGACAAGTTGTCCAGACACCTTACCGTATATCCCATTTCAATAAGTGCCTCGCAAATATTGGATCCGATGAAACCGGCACCTCCCGTTACAAGAAAAACGCTGTCTTTGTCAAATTTCAGTTCTTTATAGCCCATGATTTCTTACTCCTTCTCATCCATTCGATGATCAATATAAAATACGCCGTATAAAATGCGGAAAACCCATAAATCATATACCGTGACAATGCCATAATCGTAAGTGATACTCCGAATACATTCGCGGCGATTGCGAGCAAAGAGAGCACCATCAGCCACGCGCTGCTGCCTATCCTTCCTTCTTCCTTCAGCGTCCTGCGCACTGTCCATACCGTCATGACTATTGCAGACAGGTAGAGAAACAGCGCAATCCAGTTGATGACCGGGTGTACCACCGCAATGCTTCGAATCAATCCGTAACTCGCAATCAGCAAATAGTTGCCAGACCATCTGCCAAAGCACTTCGGTAATATCCCGGCAATAATCTTACCGGCAGTTTCATCCGCCATCAGATTTTGCGTAATATAGTCGTTTGTCACAGTTTTGTCGTATGTCTGATAAAACACATCTTCTATCATCTCATACTTCACAGTATCATGCCACTGCTCGATATGTTCTACTTTGTCCTGCCACGAATCGCCCGCATACCTGTAATTTGCTCGGCGCTCTTCGGTGAGGTCGTACATCCTATAGAAAAACTCCCTCGCCTCCTCGTCTTTTATATTCTCCCCGTCTTCTCTGTCGGACGCATAGAGGATATTTGTCAACGTGTTCACTGTTCCGTAAGTATTATTAATAAAACGACCGTTAAAAATTAAATTATAACTTTTTACCGCCGTCGTTCTGGCCAAAAAAGCTACTGCCACAATGATAAACACTGCCGCTATTCTCAGTATAACGCCGCCCTTTTTGCTCTTCGTGATTATTATTTTTACAATAGCAATAACAGCCCACATTAAAAGCGTGAGCATCATCTGACTTCTCGTAAGAGAAAGCAAAAAAGCGAGCGCAAGCGATATCCAGGCAGCTCTCTGTGCGGAGGATTTCTCTTCTGCAAGCACTTTAAAGCATTCCAATAAAAACAATGTAAAAAGAGGAATACAAAGCGCTTCACTCATTACGGAATTCGTAATGAATAAATGAAGGGATGAAACATATTTCGTAATCATATGGGGCATCAATCCCAACAGCACGACAATCGCTTCCTCCCAAAAGCGCAAGGAGAATTGCTTCATCACATATTCCGCAAAAAGCCATATGCTGGTCGCGGCTAAAAGGTTCTGGATAATGCCCATTGCCGTAAGCCACGCTTCTCCGAACACCGCCCTAAGCGACGCGAGAAAAAGCGGATACAGTGGCTCTCTGTGTATATGCATCTTAATATACTGATCCGAGTCGTTGTATATTCCCGGCCCGAATGCAGCAAACATTCCCAGAAATAATACGGCAAGTACCAACAGAAGCCCGCCGGATTTGATTCTTTTTGCCATTACAGTCTCCAATATAAATATTCGTTATCTGA
This sequence comes from Clostridiales bacterium, assembly GCA_012520655.1. GTDB lineage: Bacteria > Bacillota > Clostridia > Lachnospirales > Lachnospiraceae > Kineothrix. The sequence continues at coordinate 17,704 of JAAYNW010000097.1, forward strand.
AAAGTCTTTCTTATCAAACAATCCCTTAATGTCCATCAATACCTTCTGTTCATGCTCCGGATGGAAGAAGCCCGCAATTTCTTCCCGAGAGAGCTCGAGAAACTGGGAATGCGCTACCGCAACGATGACCGCATCCATATCCTCAATTTCATCCATAGAATGAAAATCGATTCCATAAAGTCTTTTTGCTTCTTTTGAATCCGCTGCAGGATCCACTACCATCGGAGTAATTCCATATTCCTGCAATTCTCTGTAAATATCAATGACCTTTGTGTTTCTCGTATCCGGGCAGTTTTCCTTAAAGGTAAATCCTAAAATCGACACCTTTGCGCCTTTTACCGGTATATTCGTTTTTATTAGGTTTTTAACAAGACTTTCCGCCACATATCTGCCCATATCATCGTTGATACGGCGCCCTGAAAGGATAATCTGGGAATGATATCCGAGCTGCTCCGCCTTATAGGTTAAATAATAGGGATCCACACCGATGCAGTGCCCGCCGACAAGTCCCGGGGAGAACTTTAAGAAATTCCACTTCGTTCCGGCGGCCTCCAATACGGATTTCGTATCGATACCCATCTTGTGGAATATAATGGACAATTCATTCATAAAAGCGATATTAATATCTCTCTGACTGTTTTCTATTACTTTTGCCGCTTCCGCTACTTTAATGGATTCGGCACGGTATACGCCTGCTTCCACAACAAGCTCATAGACTTTTGCTACAGTATCAAGAGTCTCTTCATCCATACCGGACACGATTTTAACAATCGTTTCCAAACGGTGCACCTTATCGCCCGGGTTGATTCTTTCCGGAGAATATCCTATTTTAAAATCCACACCGCACTTTAAGCCCGATTCCTTTTCCAATATCGGAACGCATACATCTTCGGTCACTCCCGGATAGACTGTGGATTCAAATACAACTATAGAGCCTTTTGTCAGATTCTGTCCGAGCAAGCGGCTGGCTCCTTCCACCGGCGTAAGATCCGGAGTATGGTCGTCATTTACCGGAGTAGGCACGGCTACAATATGGAACTTCGCTTCCTTTAGCCTGTCCGCATCAGCGGTAAACTCTACCGATGTGTTTTGGATTACTTCTGCGCCGACTTCATTCGTAGGGTCGATTCCCGACTTATATAGATCTATCTTCTCTTTATTTAAATCAAAACCTACTACTTTTATCTTTCTTGCAAAAGCTACCGCAATCGGCATTCCTACGTATCCGAGACCAACAAGTGAGAGTTTTTCCTCTCCGCTTACCAGCTTTTCGTATAAATCCATCTTTTTATCCTCCATTATGAGTTATATAATATCGTGTTAATTTCACTTATATATGCATCAATGACAGTGTTTCTGTCAAATTCACATTCCATTTTCTCTCTTGCAGCCTTCCCCATATGTGCCTGCTCTTCTTTGGACAGTGCAAGAAATCTCTCCATCGCACGGATTAAGTCATCCGCATTTCCCGGAGTAAAACCAAAACCTGTCACTCCTTCCTCGAAGGCTTCCCTGCATCCGCTGATATTGGAAGCGATGACCGGGCGACCTGTGGCCGCTGCTTCTATAAGCGCATTGGACATTCCTTCATGGAACGATGCCACAACAATCGCGCTGGCCTGTGCAAGATAAGGATGTACCTCCGTATGAAACCCCCACTGACTGATAATACCTTTTTCGGTATACTCATTCAATATATCCTGATAGTCTTCATCGCAATATCCTAATATAGCGAATTCGATATCCTCCCGGTGCAGCCTTACCGCCGCTTCCAGATATTCCAGAATACCCCGTTCCTTCATGACTCTTCCCACAAAAAGAAAAATCGTCTTGCCGTTCATAGGATATGTTTCAAAAGAATGCCTTGTCAGATTCACGCCCGAACCGTTTACCATTCGCTCTTTCTTTCCCGCAATCTTATATCCGGAAAAAATATCTCTGTTTTCGTTATTTTGGAAAAAAATACATTCCGCCTTTTTGAGACCTGTCCGATACATCTGAACAATCATTTTAAGGAATAGACCTTTTTTATCAAAGGCCCCTCCGAGTCCCGTTATTGTTGTGATATACGGAACTTTCAAAAGCCTGCTGGCAAACCCGCCGTATATATTAGGCTTTATTGTATAAGTAATCACCATATCCGGCTTTATCTGCTGAATCAGCTTCCTATAAGCAAGAAAAAGCTTTATATCTTCCTTGGGGTTTACGCCTCTTCTGTTAATGGGCGTTTCAATAATTTCACACCCCTCTTCCTTCAGCTGCGCGACCTTAGTCGTATCCGGAAGGCTGATAATCACCTTGTGGTTCTCCAATAACCGAACAAGCAACTCATTGCGGAAATCATAAAGTCCACCCGATGAATTGGTCAAAATCAATATTGTGCCCATCTACACCATCATCTCCGTATCGCTCATATCTCTAATCATAACCTCATTATATTTCATCATGCATATACCTGCCTTGTAACAGCCGACGGTATTCGGATTGCTTTCCCCTCTTAAATTGCGTATCACTTGTTCGGCCATATTCACACCGCATTCATGTGCATGCGGATATCCCCCGCCGAATCTGGGATTTACTTCGGAAATAAAATAGCTATCTCCTATCTTAAAAATGTCCATATCTATCATACCACAGAAACCACATTTTTCCACAAAATTTTCTATCATGGAAAACAGCCCTTCATCCTTATAGGATACAGCTTTGTCCGTTTCTCCCGCACGCATCTTTATCTTTTCTTTCACAAAGATAGAAGTGCACTTCCCGCTGAGCATATCAATATAGACATCGGCTCCGTATTCCGTTCCATCCATATATTCCTGAATCATCAAATCATCGTACAGGTCAAAAAGAACCTCCAGTTCATCTCTTCCATATACCTTATTTATATGAATACTGGCGCTTCCTTTTATCGGCTTCACAAATACCGGATAAGAAATCTCTCCGTTTTTCTCTGCCTGATAAAAGGCCTCTTTATCCACAAAGCATTTCCCTGTAGGAATCCGCATCTTACATAACATGTCATACATCTTATATTTGTCGAAGCAGATTTCCACGAGCTCATAGGGAGAGATGATGGGAGTCGTTCCCACCTCCAGAAATCTTTGCTTTTCTTTCGCCAGCAAACTTAGTTCCGGATCGATTAAGGAAAATACTCCGTCAATTTTTTCCCTCCTGCAAATATCCAGCACAGTATCCAGATAATCCGGAGCAGTAATACGGGGAACGAGATAAAACTTATCCGCCTCATAAACTGCCGGAGCGAGCTTAGAGCAATCCGTTACTATGACCTTTCCGTTATCTTTCATTTCTCTTTTAAAATATTGTACGACCTTGTTTCTTGTTCCCGCGCTTAAAATCAATATATTCATAAACTATCTACGTTCCTTTCAAGACTTCCGGTCTCTTCCAGTCTCTGTTTTCTTATTTCGGCAAAATTACCTTCCGTCAGATTTGTATCTTCCGCCACATCGCTATGTCCGAGCACAGTCTGTACAGTCAGCCACAATACCTTCATATCCATGCGAAAAGAAAGGTTTCTTACATATTCCACATCTTTCTTAAACCTACTGTCCCAATCGATATAATTCCGGCCGCTTACCTGCGCGAGTCCTGTAAGGCCGGGACGCACCGTATGGCGAAGCCTCTCTTCCCCGGTATAATAGGGAAGATAGGACACTAAAAGCGGTCTGGGACCGATAAAGCTCATATCCCCTTTCAATATGTGGAACAATTCGGGAAGCTCGTCCAGACTCGTGGCGCGAAGCATCTTCCCGAATTTTGTCAATCGTATACTGTCGGGCAAGAGCACTCCGTTTTCATCTCTTTTATCCGTCATCGTCCGGAACTTGCAAAGGGTAAAGATTTTTTCATCCTTTCCCGGACGTTCCTGTTTAAAAAGAACAGGGCTTCCGAGCTTAATCCTGACAAGAAGTGCAAGCACGAGAAATAGAGGAGATAGCAGGATTACTCCCGTAAGCGCCAAAATAAAATCCAGTATTCTTTTTACAAATCTCCCATATATCTTAATAGACACCACCCCAAATCCTGTGCTTAATCCTTCTTTATATAATACGAATTTCTATCTTATGATACAAAAATTTTCCTTATAATACCGATAATCCGCTCCATGTCTTCGTCGGTATTCTTTATATCGCTGGGCAGGCATAAGCCTCGGTTAAAAATATCCTCCGCTACGCTGCAGCTTTTGCAGCCGTTCTCTCCGTTGATCGAAATAAAATCATATTCTTGAAATACAGGCTGCAAATGCATCGGTTTCCAAATGGGTCTGCACTCGATATTTTCCGCTTCCAGAGCATCCATAATCTTATCGGGAGTCACTTCGCATCCTTCTTCTATTGTCATGCAGGAAAGCCAGTTATTGGCATCTCCATCCGGATTCAGCGGATTCATAGCGATTTCGGAAATATCCGCAAAAGCCTCCTTATACCGCTTATAAATTGCTTTTTTTAATGACTTGTGTTCCTCCAGCGACAGTAGCTGCCCTCTGCCTATTCCGGCCGTCACATTGCTCATACGGTAATTATAGCCTATCTGCGAATGCTGATAATGCCTTGCCGGATCTCTCGCCTGGGTAGATAGGAATCTCGCTTTTTCTATCATATCCTTATCCGCAGATACAAGCATACCTCCCCCCGAAGTGGTAATAATCTTATTGCCGTTGAAGGAATAAATACCGAATTTTCCAAAAGTTCCGGTATGCCTTCCCTTGTATGTGCTGCTTAGAGATTCCGCTGCGTCTTCGATGACTACAGTTCCCTTCTCTGCACAAATCGACATTATCTCATCTATTTTTGCCGGGGTTCCGTATAGGTGAACGATAATGACCGCCTTCGGATTCGGATATTTATCATATGCCTTTCTCAATGCTTCCGGAGATATATTCCATGTCTCCCTTTCGGAGTCAATAAATACAGGCGTCGCATTCTCATAAATAATTGGATTGCACGTTGCGGAAAAAGTAAGCGACGGCACAAATACGATATCTCCTTTTTTTACTCCGAGCAGACGCAGTGCCAGGTGAATCGCGGCAGTTCCTGCGCTTAAGGCTGCTGCATAAGGTATGTTCACATGCTCTGCCAGTTCTTTTTCAAAGCTGTTTACATTAGGCCCTAGCGGGGCTACCCAGTTCGTATCGAACGCTTCTTTCACAAACTCCTGCTCTTTTCCGTGCATGGTTGGCGATGACAGGTATATCCTTTTCTTTTCCATTTTCCAAACGCCTCTTTTCCTCATATTAGAAATAAATTAGTCCTTATAGTGATAGGTAGGCACTATTTCTTTAACTAACGGCCGAATATCTACGATTTCCTGCTTCGATTCTTCTTTCAATTTTTTAAGCTGGGCAAAAAACTTCATTTCATCCAGTTCTATCGGCTTACCCACATGAATAAGTTTATTGGCGGTTTCCTTCATACCTTCTTCATCCATAAGAAGTTCTTCATACAGCTTTTCCCCCGGGCGCAAGCCTGTGAACTCTATCTTGATATCCTCACCTACGCGATAACCGGATAAACGAATTAGATTCTCCGCCAAATCCAGTATTCTGACAGGTTCTCCCATATCCAGCACGAATATTTCCCCGCCTTTCGCATAAGCTCCTGCCTGCAATACTAAAGAAACCGCTTCCGGAATTGTCATGAAGTAACGAATAATATCCGGATGGGTCACCGTTACCGGACCACCCTGCATAATCTGCTTTCTGAAAAGGGGAATTACGCTTCCGTTACTTCCCAGCACATTTCCAAAGCGCACCGCAACGAACTCCGTCTCATAATGATTATTAAAAGTCTGAATAACCATCTCGCAGATGCGCTTGCTCGCACCCATGATATTCGTAGGGTTTACCGCCTTATCGGTGGAAATCAGCACAAATTTGTTTACCCCGTAAAAGGCTGCTGCCTGCGCGGTCTTCCAAGTACCGAATACATTATTTTTCACTGCTTCATTAGGGCTGTCCTCCATAAGAGGCACATGCTTATGCGCTGCCGCATGATAGACGATGTCCGGTTTATAACGTTCAAATATCCAATTGATCCTGTTCGTATTTCGAACGGAAGCGATAAGAACGACAAGATCCAAATCGGGATATTTGGTTTTCAGTTCCTGCTGTATATCATATACGCTGTTTTCATAAATATCCAGAATAATAAGTCGCTTCGGCTTATGTCCGGCAATCTGCCTGCACAGCTCGCTGCCGATGGAGCCTCCCCCGCCGGTTACGAGTACTGTTTTATTCTGCACATAGCCGAGAATCGAATTGATATCTACACTGATAGGATCTCTGCCGAGCAAATCTTCTACCTCTATATCTCTCAGCTTGCTGACATTGACTTCCCCGTTCACCAACTGATACATGCCCGGAAGCGAGCGCAGCTTACAATTGGTCTCCTTACAGATCTCCAGTATTTTCCTGAGCTCTGCGCGGGAAATGGATGGCATTGCCACGATAATCTCATCAATATCATAAATATCGGCGCATTCGATAATCTTATCCCTGCCTCCGACTACTTTAATGCCTTGAATATATCTTCCCCATTTTCCTTTATCATCATCGATAATACAACGGATTACCATAGTGCTGAAATTGCTGTTCACAATCTCTTTGATAATTACATTTGCCGCCTCTCCGGCACCTATTACCATGACCGATATTCCATTCTTCTTATTCTGCTGTTTATGCTTCTGGCTTCGCAGAAACCGGTAAGAAAACCGGCTGACAAAAATCATGCTGATCAACACAAACATATATAAGAAATAATAGCTTTTGGGAACCGGCTGCTGCACAGTCTTAAAAAATTGCAGACCTATGCTGTTCAAAACCGCCGAGATCACACATGACACCACTACATTCTGCAACTCTGTTTCTCCGGCAAATGCCCACAAGCTATGGTATAAACGAAAAAAATAAAAAATAAACAGCGTAAGCAATATATTGACCGGGAGAAATCTCGTTATAGGATCGAGAAAGTGAGCCGGTATCATATCTATATGGAACTCGTAACGAATGAGCACCGCCATATAGCTTGCAAAAATAATACTGATAATATCGTATATAATCAGGCTCGTTCTTCTGTAGAATAATTTTACATTAAAAGGCTTTTTATCTTTCTTCATTTGCTTCATCCTTTTTCTTACCCATATCGAATAGCAAAGGGGCTAACACAACAAGCAAGGTAAATCCTGCCGGATGGCAAAGATGAAATATCCATTCCACAAGTCCCGCCATAGCAAAAGCCACTACAATAGCCACCGGCATCGCGGCACACGCAACGCTGTTCTTTCTTCTCACGAAGAAAATGCATCCCTGCACAAAGGTTGCCGCTCCCAAAACGATAAATACAATACCTACAAAAATGCCATGGTCGTATGCCACCTGAAGATAAATATTATGAGCATGAACCGCAAGTGTTCCGTCCGGAAGCAAAGCACCCATCTCATCATGTCCTTTTAGGTTAAGCTGATCCAGATAGGCACGGAAAATATCCACACGACCGTTGGCGTACTCCTCCGTTTTCTCGTATACACTCGTCTCTTCTACTATCTCTTCCTGTACTTCTTCCGTTTCCGTAAAATCAGTTTCTTGCGCGTCTCTCTCTAACTGCGCAGCACGTGCATCGTCCGCTGCCCGCTCTTCATCGGTCTTCGTTCCGATAATATTCAGTTGCTCTCCGCTTGCGTTTCCGGGTGCTTCTGCGCTTGCATTTCCGTCGTTTTCTTCGGCCTTATATAAATCGTTTATGCCGCCCTCCCATACAACTTCACCGCTGCTGTTGAACCTTTTGGCACGGTATTTCTGATATTCTTCGCTTCTTTCATAAGAAGACGTTCCGCTTTCGGGTATTCCGAATATCTTATTGTTGAATACCTCCGCAAAGCGTTCCACGGTTATATAATACATGGAATCCCATTCATTCCCTCTGGAGATCGCATCGGGAAATACTTCGACTTCATATTTGAATACATCGTTGCACAACGCGGGAATAATTCTCTGTCCGGTAAAAATAATAGGAAAGCACCAGATCACAGCCGCCGCCATCAACCCGGACAAGCCTAAGATATTGCCGAACTTCTCCTTCCCGATACCCTTAGCCGTCATTACCACGGCGACAATAAGCATTACGGCAACAGACATAAAGCCGGTTCTGGATGCCGTAAAAATCATATAAGTACCGGAGATTCCAAGTATTACAAGCTCTCCCCATATATCTTTTATCTTATGTGACTTTCCATATTTATCCGCTAGCTTCATGAAAGCCGCGCATATAATGAATGTCAAATATACCGCAGTTACCGTAACCGTATGGAAAACAAAAGGAAATCTGGGATATACCCACGATAAAAACGGCCTGTGCATCAGCGCAAATAAAACAGAGCAAACGAAATGAAGGATTAACCCATTACAGATGTTTTGCAACAAATGTTCCTTTTTATTCCACAATGCATACCGGATATAAAATAGCGAAAAGGAAATAACTAACGCAACTGTCCACCATCTCGTATTTCTGAATGCGATGATGAGTACGAAGAAAAGCCCCAATATCACTCCATACCAGACGGATATTCGGCTCATCCTTTCTTTCCTTACAAGCATTGTAATGATGCGCGCTATTACTGTTACGGCTACGAATCCGGCAAGCCCCACCGCAAGGACTCCGTACCTTACAGCCTGCAAATCAAGTTCGTTCATTGCCAGATAATCTACATAGATGCTACAGTAACGGTATGCCGCCGCCACTGCCGCCACAACGTAAACGAGAGAAATTTTATTGAATATTTCTTTCTTTTTACACATAGTAATGATTACTAAAGAAAAAAATATGATAAACTGCCGTTCGGCAATTCGATGGTGAATATCGTAAAGGCCGTTCATATAATTACAGCATGCCCACACAGCACCGGCTATAAAAGCTGCCTGAAGATAATCCGACCCATTCTCTTTCAGCTTGTCCCATAACGGAACATGCTTGCTTCTGTCTCGTTTACAGTTTATTGCATAAAATAACGTCGCGCTGCACAGCAGTGCTCCTATCGTATAAAAAAGGTTATCCGTAAACTGCCCGCTGAAAAAACGGCGTATACTTACCATGTATAAACTGACTCCCGTCAAGGCTGTCACCAGAATATTGACCGTGTAACGGAAAGCCTTTTCTACGGTAATCAGTTTATCCCGCTTGGATATGCGGAAATATAACTCCACGGCACCTGCAAGCAACGCAGCTATAATGAGCAGCATGGCATCATAAGCAAAAATCTTGTCCTTGCGAAGCGGAACCATATAGTAATATTCTCCGACAATATTATATCCCTGCAGTTCATCGTAATTATAAACCAAACGGCTTACATACTGAGTACCCGCATTTGCTGTCTCCTCAAGCCCGAACCACACACGGCTACCGTTTTGCCCTTGCAGGAAGAAATAATAATCCCGTCCCACTTCCAAATCCTCGTTTATATAAACGGGGCAGAATCCGGGAATATCTATAAACCTTACATCCACTTTCTGTTCAAACATGACCTGCATGTCCGAATCCAGCATACGGAATATAAAAGAATCAACCCTTTGATCCTTATTCCATCCGTTATCGAAATCCGCTATATATAAATTGATTGTTCCAAGATGGTTGTATTGCGCGATAAAGCGCTGCAAGAGATAATCTTCCCCTACACTGTCCGAAGATCCCGCCAGAATCTGATTGCTGACGGAAGGGATCGTCTCGTCCCACATACGGATAGGATAAATCGTTAGCATCGCTAACAAAGTAAACAATAATATTACGCTTTGTATCGCACGGCTCTTTTTCACAATTTTATACATATAATCTCTCCATCTCAAATCAGAAAAACACACACCGGTTTCTGATTTTAATCATGGGTAAGTATAGCACAGTTACCCTCAGTTTACAAGAACCGCCGTCGCCGCCGGCAGCGCGAACCACAAAATCAGTACGTAGCGCGGCAAATAAGTTGGACCTAAGATTACGGTCAGCAATACGAGCAGTACCATAAAGAAAGGTATGAGTAAATAGTACATCCTTCTATAATAGATATAGCCAAAAGTAAAGGCAAATACCCAAAAAAGAAATCCGGGCGAAAACAGCATGGATAGAACCGGTACTTTCTGTTGTGTAATCTCAAGAGAAAGGCTCCTGTACCATTCGTTCAAAAACGGGAGTCTGCTCTCTCTGGTTCCGGGCTGTTCCACCTCATAGCCAAAAAAGGAACTGTCTCCATAGGTAAACGTAAATACCTCGTTTCCTCGGTATACGTCCACAACCGTATCCGGATACCAGAAACCATAAGAAGTCATTAGCCATGCATTGACATAAGTAAAAGGATGCTTCATTCCTATCTTCGCCCATAATTTTATATATTTTCCGGAATCGGCAGCATATGCTTCGTTATCAAACCATATTTTTACCCCGTCCGATACCTTAGGTGTATAGAATCGCAGTGCCTCCTCGGGAAGAATCTCATACAATGTATCCAGGTCTTCTTGCGTAAAACTCTCTTTATCATATTTATAAGCTCTCGCCAGCTGCTGAATCGGCACGGTAAGCATCTCCTGACTGCCGGAGGGCTCTGCTGAAAGAAGGGTCGCAAGTGCCGTAGAAGCAACGAAGTAAACTACAAAAATGCATCCCAGCAGACCTGTCAGTTTCTTCCGATATCCTTTCATATAAAATAAAAGCACCGGCGTCATTACGAGAAAAGCATACACTCCGTTATGTCTGAAGGACATCATAACAAATGTGCATATTCCAAAAAACAGCCTACTCTTCCATGAAGCAAAAAAACTTTCCTTCTCCCTTACCATGTCTGTCATAGCAAGAAGCAGCAGAAGCAAAGCAGCCGTAAAGATTCCGTCCTTTGCCGAACATAAAGTGAACATAACGATAACCGGGAAAACAGCGAAGTAAATAACGGTTACCGCTCGAAGTATCGGACGTACCCTTCTTTTTTTCATATAATAAACAACATACGTAAATACCCCTGCCATAAATAGCATTTGAAGTAAAGTATAAACTGCAATTCCCATGTTATAAGAACCGGTCACTTTATTTACGCCTAAAATAATGCCTCCCAACAGAAGCACATGACAAAGAGGATGGTGCGTCGTAAAGTTTCGCGTCTGCACTTGTATGAATTCATCCTGCGCATCATATACAAAAAAACCCGGGTATACGGCCAAGAATACCGGCAGCCAGCAAAGCAGAAACAGGCTCACCAATAGAACCGCCTGCTTCCTATCTGATAATCCGTTCCATTTATCATAGGCCCTATGCCATATACTCCCGCTGTTCACAGCTTCTTCTTTCTTAGTGCATTGGCTTCGTCTTATCTGCCAAGCTTCCAACGCTTTCCAGGCGCTGCGTATCCAAACCGCGAATATTCCGGTCCATACCGCAACAGATACCCACATTCCGATGTCCTTAAAATTCACATTTGCCGCATAGTCGAGCTGTGCCCCGAAGGCGATGCACAGAGAAAACAAAAAGGCAAGGAGTCCTGCTGCTACCGTCCCCCTTTTGTCCGCTTTCCACTTCCTAAGCGCACTATAGAGCGCATACGAACACCCTCCCCATAGCAATACGCTAAAATAACTATTGCTAATAATAAGACTGTTACCTTTCAAATTCAACATCTGCGGCAGACACCACACCCCAACTAGCGCAAGTAGTAACGACGCGGCCATAACAGTTCTATTTCGCATACCTATTTCATTCCTCATCATTCATGACTTCCCTTATGACAAATTGAGGCGAATTATTCATAGAAATATACATTCTGCCTATATATTCTCCGATCAGACCTAACATGAGCATAAGCATACCGCCTATAAATACAAGCGCTGACATCATGGAGCTGAAGCCCATAGGCACATTGGGATTAACAAACTTCTTAATTATCGTATAGATTCCGTAAATAAATCCCATAGACGCGAGAAAACACCCTATCGCCGTCGCTATTCTAAGCGGTTTGACGCTGAATGCGGTAAACCCATTAAACCATAATCCTATCAGTTTCCTGAAAGTATAGCCGGAGGTACCAACCTCGCGCTCTCTGTGATGCACATTTACATTGCTGATCCTCTTTGTTGTCCGCAGTACTAATCCGATCACATAAGGATAAGCGTTGGTATATCGCTTTATATCCTCTATTACAAAACGTCTTGCCGCAAAATAACTGGACACATAAATATCCTTAGGTTTGCCGAGCATCATTTCCGTCATCTCTTCATTGAGCCAACTGCCGAAATTGCGGAAGAGGGAATGCATTTTATGATCATATTTGGCATATACCACATCGGAGCCCTTTTCTATTTCCGCAAGCAGCTTCCCTGCTTCATTTGCCGGTGTCTGCCCGTCATCATCCAGACATACAACAACATCGCCCTTTACGTAATGAAATCCTGCCATAAGCGCCGCATGCTGTCCAAAATTCCTTGCCAAATTGATACCCGTAATCTTCTTATTATTTTCACATAAATCTCTAATCACATCGAATGTATTGTCCGGAGAACAGTCGTCTACAAGTATAATTTCATAATCATACTTCTTTCCTCCGGCATTTAACGCTTCTACCGTCCTTATCACTTCTTCTACAACCTTAGGCAGTGTCTGTTCCGAACGGTAGCAGGGAATTACAAAGCTGACCAACCGGCTATTATCTTTTGCTATCGACATCAGATACATATCCTTCCTCTCGCCATCCGAGCACTCCACAGCTTTTAGTAAAGACTCCCTTGAAAATCCTGCTTTTTCATAGCTAGCCACAGCCGCCGCATTATCCGTAAAGACTCTGAGTATCAGTTTACTGAGCTTAAGCTTCTCAAATGCATATCTTACTGCGAGAAGCGCCGCTTCTGTTCCATATCCGTATCCTACCGCATCGTCTTCGCCGATAAAGATGCCGTATTCCGCTTCCCCTTTATCCGTATCCACATCTCGAAAATACACGCTTCCAATAGGACGCATATCTTTTTTTATGCAAATAATAAATTGAACGGCTTTCCCTGTTTCAATCATCGACCTTATCCATTTTTTATGGCTTTCCGGCGTAAAATCCTCTCTATAAATAAAGTGTTTCCTGACTCTTTCATTGTTTCTCCACTTTATAATATAATCCGTATCTTCAAAAGTAATGGGCTTAAGTATTATATTTGATCCCGTTATTTTCGTCGTCTGCATGAGATTCCTATGCTCCTTCCCCGCGTAAAAAACTGTCCCTCATATTAATCGGCTATCGTTTCAATTTTATTTTCTTGAATTTTATATACGCCGATAATTCCGTTTATTGTATCTACAAGCTTTGCTTCCGCAGGCATGCCCTGCTCCTCATAGTAATCCGTCAAAAAATCCGTACCCTTTTTAAGCTCCGCCATCATATATACATTATCGCCATATATAAGCTCTTCCTGCATAGAACTCATTCCAAATGCTTTCAGCTTTTTATCGTACAGCGGGCTTTTCGTCAGCCAGCCGCCCATAATTTCATAATTTGCAATATTATTATTTACATTTTTAAACATCTTTTCTGAATATGGTATGGATGTAACCGGATCCGATACCGAAGAATATACATCGAAAAAATAAAAGTTCTCTTTATGAGCGCGGCAATACTCCTTCATCTGCATATCTGTCGTATTCGCTTCCGCCCGCTTCGCATATTCTCTATCTACCTCTGCTATACTTGATGAAATAGAGGCCGCCGCAGTTATCGCAAGAACCGCAGGAAAAACTGCCGCTACCTTTACTTTTCCGCAGATTTTCATCTCGATTGCTGCGCTTTCCGTATGAAGCATTGCCCATAAGATGCATAGCTCAATAAAATACAGGGAATGTGTGACGCGTTCGGGGGAACGTCCTCCCATGAGAATATACATCCAAAGTACACTTCTTATAAATCCCATAAGTACGAGCTTCCATCCGATTTTCCATATTGCGTTGAACACTTGTCCGTCATATTCGGCTTCACTGTTTTTTATGCGGAATGCCTCATTCCATATTCCGGCAATAAAAACAGAAATATACCCAAGTATCACCATAATATTCCATGGGTAATCGTCAGGCTTTTCAGAGCCTTTCGGCTCTCTGTGCAAAGTTCTGTATTTATATTCTTTCAACTTTTCAACGCAAGTTTCAGTTATAGATTCCGTTTGCTTTTTCTTTTCTGCCTGGTACTTAGCCATTGCATCCAGTATTCCGGCATCTAACGTATCATCCATTCCAAAATCGTATTCTTCAATCAGCAGATTCTGCTCGACCTGTGTAATTCCCAGCCTTTCATACAGTTCTTCATTTCCTTCATAAGGCGGAATTCCCTGAAAATCATATAGCTCCGTTCTGCTGTTGAAGAAATCTATGAAGTTCTTCCAATTCCCTCTACTGTATACAGCGTCGTTCATCGCGTATATTAACACGATTCCCGCCAAAATACTTCCTATAACCCCCAAGTATTTCACTATGTTTTCTCTCGTAAATACGGACGATTCCATTGACCACCTATATATACCCGCCGCACAAATAAACGGCAGAGCTAAAAGCAGCATTTCCGAGCGTATGCCGAATGCCACTATGACCAGAACGATGCTCAACAGATTCTTTCTAATAAACTTTCTACCCGCCGCTTCGTTGTCCGACGTAATGAATAAAAAAGCGGCTGTTCCCGCAAGCAATGCGGAAGTGACCGTATACTGTATAAAAATAAAATGCGGAAGAAACAAAACAATTATTATAAGACCTTCCAGCCCTGCCATCAGTAGCTTGGATGCAGTGTGCTCCCGGAAGCCAACACTCCTTTCTGCAATCAGGAAAAACCCGATAAGCTGACATGCGCACAGAAAGATACCATAAACCGGCGCCTGTGGAAAAATCCTGTAAAAGAGACTGATTAGCAGGCTCATCGGGTACATCATCTGAATATTCATGCTTTCCGGATCTCCCGTATAGACTCCCGCCAGAATGTCCTTCATTACCACATCATCGTTCAGGTCATAGTAATAGTCATACCGCACCGCTGCCAGTATGCCGAGAACTATGATAAGCCCTGCTGCAATTATTATGTTTTCGTATTTTTTGCAGAAATTTCTAAGCACCATAAAATTCCTTTACCTTATCGGCAATATAGTCCACTTCCTGTTCCTTGAGTTCGTAGAACATGGGAAGCCTCAACAACCTTTCACTCTCTTTCGTCGTATATCTGTCTTCGCCATGGAAACGCCCGAATTTTATTCCTGCCGGGGCCGAATGCAATGGCACATAATGAAATACCGACAGAATATCGTTTTTCTTCAGGAAATTGATAAGCTCTGTTCTTTCTTCCATATCTTTCGTTTTTATATAGAACATATGCCCGTTATGGATACATCCTTCAGGTACATGCGGGAGCTCTATCTTCCCGCTTTCCATGAGGGGAGCCAGTCTGTCATAATATTGCTTCCATCTCTTTAGACGGATATCGTTTATCTCATCCGCCAGTTCGAGCTGCGCATATAAATATGCCGCGTTCATATCGCTCGGCAGATAAGAAGAACCGTGATTCATCCAACGGTATTTATCTACCTGCCCTCTGAAATACTTGCTTCTGTCCGTTCCCTTTTCCCTGAAAATTTCCGCATTTTCAATATATTTTTCATCTCTGATAAGCAAGGCGCCGCCTTCTCCCATACTGTAGTTCTTCGTCTCGTGGAAGCTGAAGCAGCCGAAATCACCGATTGTTCCCAGGGCCTGTCCTTTATAGGAAGCCATTACTCCTTGCGCAGCATCCTCAACTACAATAAGGTTATATTTCTCGGCAACCTCCATGATTTTATCCATTTCACAAGATACTCCCGCATAATGTACGACCGAAACCGCCTTCGTTTTTTCCGTAATGGCTGCTTCTATCAGG
Organism: Clostridiales bacterium; assembly: GCA_012520655.1. Classification (GTDB taxonomy): domain Bacteria; phylum Bacillota; class Clostridia; order Lachnospirales; family Lachnospiraceae; genus Kineothrix. The sequence continues at coordinate 33,616 of JAAYNW010000097.1, forward strand.
TTCTCATCTATGTTCATCGTATCCGGTCGAATATCCACAAATACAATCTTCGCTCCCCGCAAAACAAAGGCGTCCGCCGTGGAAACAAAAGTATACGAGGGCATGATTACCTCGTCTCCTTCTTTTATATCCACAAGAAGCGCCGCCAACTCTAACGCATGTGTACAAGACGTCGTAAGAAGGCATTTTTTTGATTTTGTCCGTTCTTCTATCCATTTGCTGCATTTATGCGTGAATTCCCCGTCTCCGCATATTTTCTGATTCTCTACCGCCTGCCTCATATACTCCATTTCTTTTCCTGTAAACGGAGGCACATTAAAATTGATCATAATACCCTTTCTCCCTTTCGATTTATTCTATTGCCCGATATACTTTATAATTTTGGTTTTCAAAAATGCACCGGTATTTATGTTCTGCAATGAAATCCATTATCAAGTCCGTCTTTTCTCCTGATACGATTTCTTTCCCCGTATCGTTATGAAGAATGACTGTCGGCAGAGATGTCAAATCCTCCAGCGCCCGGTTAAGTGCATCGCAGGTATTGCTCGGTATCTCCGGCCAGGTAGTAAAAATCGCCGAGGGAACATCCAAAATATAGCTGAGTCCGGGGGCATCTCCCCAGAAGATTACCGGCTCCTTCCCCATGGCATCTTCTTGCCAGAAGGAGATCAATTCGCCGAGGCTCTCCGCATTTATGCCTGTCGTATACATTCCTTTCAGCACAAAGCTGTTCTCTACAAGTGAATCACGTTCTTCTCCGTTTATTCCATCCCGGAACACATAATTGCACCCGAATAAGACACCTTGGACGAGCGTCATGAGAATTACCGTCGCCGCAAATGCCTGCAGCGGGAAATAAACAGCTCTATCCTTGGTTCTCCCCCATATCCGATAACACACCCATAAGGTATACGGCGCAATTAAGAACAGATTATTCATATTCTGATACGTGTAATTATTGCTTCCGATGGGTGTGACCAAAATAATGAGAAGCACAATCATAGCCAATATACGCTCCTGTTTATCCCCGGAGCCGGAAACATATCCTCCGATTCCCGCTATACTGCAGATAACAGACAAAATAAGGAACAGCATCATCCACTGAAAAATGCTTCCCTCATTATAGTAACGTAACGAGAACATTCCCTGTCCCAGATAAAAGCGAAGCAATATCAGAATTCCGATGCAGTACAGAAGCTTTTTCAGTTTCTCATAATGTCCCTTTTTAATATAAAACATAATGCTTCCCGCAAATATACATGGAATCATATAGGCGATCCATTTGAGAGAAGCCGCATATGCGCTGGCGATATCGGAAATCATTCCAATAAGCGTATAATCGGAAGCCTCCTCCGATACTCCTGCCAATCCGCTTATCATACCGGTAAAGGATTTCATTCCGTATTTCACGGCTATAATAAGAAGAATGCTACCTATTCCCGCAGCGTATCCGCCTAGGCACAGTCCCGTTTTCTTTACAATATCAATAATTCTATCTTTATTCAGCCATCCCGCAAACCACAGCGCTACGATTAGAGCAGCTTCCGTAAGATTGGGAAAGCGTACCATCACGTTGAGTCCCAGGCATAATCCCGCCGATATATAATATCTCTTCTTTTCGCTCACGAGTGCCTCATATAGCAAGATGCTTCCCGCCGCAAAAAGAAAATATGTCAAATAATTGTATAAAATAGTTGTAGGGCACCAGCATAGGCTAAGAGCTATCATCTCCCCAATGAACGCTATCCACGCTTTCATCCGCCGCTTTGCCGCATAATAGCAAATAAGTGCCAACACGCTTAGAAGCATCCCCGTATACAGGTTCATGCCCAAAAGAGTATCTCCAAGCGGCAGCTTCATCAAAAGTGAACCGGTCACATTGGCCAGATAAGTAGCGAGCACCCACATAGTGTCCATACGATCCATGAATCGATAATAACCTAGAGAATACGTGGTATCCGTAATATCGATCCCCTGATTGACGAGCAGCAACGGATATAGAAATAATATGAGCGGGAACACTGCTTTTTCCGCTATTATCATATATCGTTTCCCTTTCTCTTCCCAAACCGTAAGAGTTCTCATCATTTCATCTCCTATGAAAAGCTGTTGCCAATCTTATCCATCCACAATGCCAATTTAGTTTTGGCCGTATACCTGCCTATAAAGTTAAAAATAACTCTGCGTATTGCGTCTATAAATATTCCTACAGCATATACGAGAATAACGGACAGCAATAAATGAATTAAAAAACCCAAGGTTCCTGCACTTTCCGCCGGCCCGATAAACTCATCGATCCATCCGGACCATTCCGTACGAATATCAATATGTTCATGGAATAAATATACGCCGAACGTAAGCGGCGATATGCCACGTATGATACTTGCCGCCTTTCCTTCCGGTATATTCACATAGCCAAAGGCATAGAACAATGCGACCGCGGCTGCCAGACATAATATATAATTATAATGAAAAGGCACTTCAAAATAATAAGCAAATGCCCCTGTTTTCCGATTAATAAAGTAAAAGCCGCATACTATCGCAAATATAGCTAACGCGCAGCCTACGTAGACAAGCCATGCGCATCTCCCCGTGGAAAATGTCTTAAGCCCATACAGCCTGATATAAGCTGCCAGGAGATAGACACATAAAAACCACCCGAAATCATAACCGAACCGGTCCGTAACTAATTGCACCGGAACAATGCTTTTTATCCCGCAAAAGAAGATGAGAAGCCCGGCAAGAGTAATCTGCAGCTGTCTCTTATTCATGTTTTTCACTGCAAGGTTAAGCACCGGCGTAAATAGATATAAGATAACATAAGAAGTCGCAAACCAGTAATGTTCTGTTCCTATGGGAAAAATATATCGTATCCACTCATAAATGCCGCCGTCGCTGATATCCACCGCTCCGCTTCCCAGCATAACGAGCGGAATGATCATCGCATAGAATAAAACCTGACAAATAAGAATCAGCACTCTCTTTATCTTGAATCCCGCTTCCACAAGAAAATAACCGCTGATCAGCACATATACGTTGACAGCAACAATGCAGAAGGATTCCAGGAGAGTTCCTATGATTCTTTTCGCATCCGCACTTCCCCCCAAGACGAGCAATGCTCCTGTATGGTTCAAATAATGCAGCGTAACCACCATAAGCATTGCGATAATTCTCAATAATTCATAATTTGCCTGACGTTTTGACTTCGCCATATACAACTCCCCTAAGCTTCCTTTTTTCTGAATACCCAAAGCTTACTGAAAAGATAATTAGTAATAATCACTATTACATTACATATGAATTTGGAAATAACATCATCGATGTCGATTACATCTACCATAACATACATAAGGACGAGTTCCATAAGTCCCGTTACGACTCTGGCGCTGATGAAGGACAAAAACTCTTTATAAACGCCGATCTTCTCCTTGACCTTGCTCTTAAACACAAAAGCACGGTTTGTCCAGTACGCGAAAAGAACGGCCGTAACCCAAGCGAAAGCCGTCGCTGCAAGTACGAGGATAACCTTATCGTTATCAGCGCCGAGCACCTTGGCCGCCGCCGCGTAGGCTATCATATTTACAAGAAATGCAAGAAAACCAAAGAATAAGTAGTTCACGGCCTCCTCATATTTCTTGTACATGGTAATAACAAATTCTATCATCGGTTCTTCCTATGCCCTTTCGGCAATCCTTTCTATTTCTTATTCCCCTATAATTACCGTTCTCTCAATACTTGTCCGTTTTCCACGCGATATACAATATCACATTTTTCAATTGTCTGTAATCTGTGTGCGATAATAATCAGTGTTTTCCTACCGTGCAGGCGATTAATGGAATCCATAATCGCCGCTTCCGTATCGTTATCCAGAGCCGAGGTCGCCTCATCGAGTACCAACACCTCGGGATCTTCAAACAGCGCTCGCGCGATGCCGATGCGCTGTCTTTGTCCCCCCGACAGGCGGATTCCTCTTTCCCCGATACCTGTATCGAGTCCCTCCGGAAGCCCTCTCACGAACTCATCGAGTTGAGCCTCTTTCAGTGCCTGCCATACTTTATTATCGTCGATATCATCATCCGCATAACCGAAAGCAACGTTTTTGCGAATCGTAGAATCAATCATGAAAATGGTCTGAGGAATATAACCGATATTTTTCAACCATGACTCATAATGGTCTCTTACTTCCGTCCCGTCCGCTAATATTTCACCCGATTGCAATCGCAAAAGTCCCAGCATAATATCCACTACTGTCGTTTTACCCGCTCCGGAAGTTCCCACAATACCGACAGATTTACCTACCGGAATGCTCATCGTGGCATTATCAAAGATGAGTGTATCCGTATTCGGATACTTATAAGTGATATTTTTCAGAAGAATCTCCTTCGTAACCGGAAGCTTCTCTATATTTCGCTTCTTCTTATAGGCTTCTTCACTATAATTAATATTCTCATCCCTTATTTCTTCCTGCAGATTATCCGTCACACCCATGAAGAACGGTTCAAAATAAGCAATGGAAGTCAGATAATTATTAATCCGATTAGCGCTCGGTATAAGTCGCATCGCCGCCATTGCAAGCGTCATAAGCTGAGGCATAATGGAGGTGACCGCAGTTCCACCCGCTATCTTCAGCATCATATAAAGAACCATGCCTGCAATCGCTACTGTTTCTATCAAAAGCCTAGGCGTAGCGTTGAATATATTATAACGCTGTACGGCATTTACATACCCGGCACCGCAGGAGGAGTATTCATTGATAAAATAATTCTCTTTATTGGCTACTTTAATTTCCTTGATTCCCATGACCGATTGTTCGATCCATTTATACAAGCCGCTGTAATAATCCTGATTCTCCTCGCCGGCTTTGCGCATAATCGGCTTTAAAATGCCTTTGATGACAAGAAGTACGACAACTAATAACGTAGAAACAGTTACCGTCATCATTACATCCGATTTCAGGCAAACGATTGTCAGGCAAACGAATACGATAAGCTCGCTAAAAAGCTGTAAGAGGCTCAAGATCAGTCCATACATATTATTGACATCAGAAGTAATGCTTCTCTGGATTACCGAAGTATCGGCATTCAAATAATATTCATACGGACGTTTCATAAAATTGATCATCATTCTTCTCGAAGTCGCGAATTGATTGCTGTATACAAACTTCAGCTGTACCTTATTCTGAAAAAACAAGTAGGCATTTTTCACTGCAAATACAGCAATTAAAGCTCCCATAACGACCAATGTAAACTGAGTAACGCTCTGCATATGAAGCATATCGTATACCATCGACAGGCTTTCGCTCTTCTCTATTGCGCGGGGATCCGTAATTACCTCTGCAACAGGATAAATCATACCGATTCCGAGCGTCTCGAGCATTGCTCCTATCAGCATGACGAATACAAGACCGACCATCTTTTCTTTCTGTTTTCTATCTAATAACACATTTAATTTTGCCAGTATTTTTCCCATCCGGTGTCTTACCTCTGCCTGTTTTTCCTTACGCATCCTGCCCACTTCTTTTTATCTGCGCAGGAATATCTTTATATTTTAACATACTTGCTTATATGATTGCAAATCTTCGGTGTTATGGACCATCAGCGTTTCATATTCCACATTTTCTCTCATATCATCTCATTTTGTCTGTGCATCTTCGGAGGTTCATAATTATCCATAAAGTCCTCGCCCAAGTATATGATTTCCTCGGCAAATCGAATGGATGAGGGCACCGTAAAGACGGAGACTACCCGGCGGAACTTAAGTCCCGGAATAAAATTAAGCACCTCCATTGGAAACTTACCGTCCAAGACAATATACTGCGAAAACAATTTATGATAGTCGAGCACATCCCTCGGATGAGGTTTGATCATAATTACCGTATCTTTCCCGCAAGTCTTGCCATACTGGTCTATCACATCGCGGAACAGCCTTTCCCTAACATCCGGAGCGCACAGCGGCTCCGTCAGAATAAGTACTTTATTCTCGCCGCCTTCACAGAGTTTTCTCTCTATTTGGTCTATATCATCAATAAACAAGTGAAGCAAAATCTGCTTCGCTTCCTCATCCAGAGCCTTTACCAGCTCTTCTCTCGGCTTTTCGATATATTTTGGACAGGGATAAGGCAATATCGAAATATTATTCACTTCCATATCGATACAGTACTTGGCCCAACCGTTTTGGATAAAGATAAGATTTAGCGACGCCATAAAAGCCTTGAGTCTAAAGTGCCCGCGATTATCATAACGAGCCGTATCATAGGTACTGATACAGTCAAGTCCATCCTCCAGCGCATGGTATTTTATTTTCATATAACTTAAATAATATCCGATTGGGTCGGAATCGCAGAATACATAAACATCCTTATACTCTTTAAAATCCACCGGGATATAAGGTTGCTGCATTTTTCCCAAAAGCTTTGTATATTTTATTCTGGATATCATATTGAGAAGCAAATTCCCCTTATCCGTATGATACTTCATAAGCTCAGGAAAATGGACATCCTCTTTTTCTTCAAACATGTACACAGCTTCAAAAAGTCCTGACTTCTCGGCTCTGCTTTTCAAATCTCCAAAATCGTTGGACATCGTACTTAAGACCAAGTCCGCACGTCCCCTTCGTTCCCTCGCAAGGTTTAATTCCTTTAAACATGCGACGTATACATGATAATATGTATGACAGACATAGATTCTTTCTTTCATGCCGATTATTCCTCTTCTATATCTATATGGACAAATTCAAGCGCTTTCTCTGCTATGCTCATAGCTTCCTCCGCAGTCTCCCCGCCGGCAATTACATGGCCGAGCCTGTCATTGCTGGATTTCGTGCTGTCTATCTTATCCCCTGCTTTTTTATATAACACAAATTCCTCCAGACCTTCTAAAGCATTTATTCCATCGTCCACGGTTATTTTTTTGATTCTTCCGGGCGTTCCCTGAATAAAGCGGATTGCTGCCCCCTTTGCGCACTTGCCCGTCAAATCTGTTTGCTCCCCGGCAGCCAGAAGTACGGAATTGCCGACCATATCCACCCCTGTAGACAGCGGAACAAGCTTTGACGTAATGAAATCACCGCCGAGTCTTGCCGCAATCTCAACAATTTTAGGGCCTTTTGGCGTAACCTTTACTTCCGTATGGGAAGGGCCGTTCTGTAACCGTATCGCTTTTACAGCCTGCAGCGTTATTTTTTTGATTTCCTCTTTCGTATCTTCCGCAAGTCTGCTCGGCTGGGAATGTCCGATTTCCACAAAATAAGGCGGCGGAGTTATAAATTTATCCGTAATGGCAATGATTGTGGTCTCTCCGTCTACGGTCATGGATTCTACGCTTACCTCCGCACCCGTCATGAACTCTTCCGTCATAACGATGCCGTTTCTTGAATTGCTTTTGCTGTATTCATAAATTTCTTTTAATTTTCTATCATTACTCTCGCCTTGTTTCGTATGCCGGAAATCGACCAGTACCACTCCGCGGCTTCCCGCATTATCCGCAGGCTTTACGATACAGTATCCTCCGAGCCTGCTTACCGCTTCTCTCAACTGCATATAATCGTGGATTACATAATATTCGGGGATGGGTACTCCGTTCTCTTTCAGCCTATCTCGCATATAGCTTTTTATCGTAGCGCACAAGGAATCTTCATAAGCCAGATCCGGCTTTTTTCCAAGCTTCTCATTTACGTAAGCAGCAGTGCGCACCGGGCCGTCACTTGTGGAGGTAATCACCACGTCGGGCTTGTGAATCAAAGCCTGCCTATAAACCTCCTCTTGATCCAACGTGCTGACTACCAATTTCACATCGGCAAGAGGAAAGCCTACCGCATTATCATCATAATCTACGAGAATAATCTCAAATCCGAGTTCCTTCGCTTTTTTAATCGCCGGAACCTGCAGCGCACTTGCGCCAAGGATCATCATTTTCTTCCCCATGGACTCATCTCTCCGTCATTCTATATACTTCCAATCAAGGGGCGTACCCGCCGCAATATCCGTCTTCGCTTTCTGTCCCAGAATCTCATCGTAATACATCGTATGCATGCCAAAAGCCGGACGGATGGAACGAATGTTTTCTTTCGAGAATTCTTCTCCCGCTTTGATGTCCTTCACCACGAACAAAGACCTTCCGTCTTCCCTGCTCTTTTTCTGCTTCTCGGTCAGCTCGTAAGTTACCTTGCCCAAAGCCTTTTCCACGATACGGATATCCTTTACCATCTGTTTAAACTCTTCCGGTTCCATAGAGAATGCCGCATCCGGACCACCGTCCGCACGTGACAGCGTAAGATGTTTCTCCACCATCTTAGCCCCTAGTGCCACGCTTCCTACGGCTACCGCAGTTCCCATACTATGATCCGATAATCCTGTCACACAGGAAAATACCTCTGCCATATTAGGAATTACCTTCAAATTCATATCTTCGTAAGGCGAGGGATATGTGGAGGTGCACTTTAACAGTATAATCTGTTCGTTCCCTTCCTCCCTGCACACTCTTACCGCGCGCTCTATATCTTCCAGATAAGCGATTCCCGTTGCAAAGATGACGGGTTTTCCTATCCGGGCAATCTTCCGTATAAGCGGAATATCATTAATTTCAAAGGATGCAACCTTATAAGCGGGCATGTCCATTTCTTTCATGAAGTCCACAGCCGTTTCATCAAAAGGCGAGGAGAAACATTCCATTCCCAGTTCATTTGCGAGCTTCATCAGCTTCGGCTGCCATTCCCACGGCGTATACGCCGTTTCATAAAGCTTGTGTAAGGTCGTTCCATCCCAGATTGTTCCCTGAGTTATTTGAAAATAATCATTATCACAGTCAAGAGTAATGGTGTCCGGCGTATAGGTTTGCAGCTTTACCGCATCCGCCCCCGCTTCTTTCGCCGCTCCGATAATCGCGGCCGCTCTATCATAATCCTGCAAATGGTTCGCGGAAACCTCCGCTACTACAAAGGTCTCTTCGCCTTCCCCCACGTAACGGGCGCCTATTTTAATCTTCTTTCCCATTTCCATCGATGTCTTCCTCCATCATGCGGAATTTAATTTCCGCCAGCTTCCAATCCGAAACATTATCTATATCCTGTACCTCCGTCTCCGGGACGATAATCGGTACATAGCCTTCTTTTAGATCTCCGCGGCAGGCACGGTATTTCTCCGTATCGTAAAAATAAAACTGTCCGCAATCATGATATATCGTCTCCAGGTCCTGAGAACGTTTCATCGCATTTTCCGGATAGCAATATTCCAGCTTGCCGTTTCTTACTGCCATTCCCCGCTGAGGCGGAAAAGAGAAGCTTACCACCGGCATGACGCCGGAAGCCTTATTGTCTTTCAAAGTATCAAAGGCACTCTTCAGTTTCTTCGCCGTAACAAAAGGTGCCGTCGGATAAATACACGCCATATATTCGAATGTTTTTCCTCTTTTTTCATATTCCTCGAGCACTTCGAGCAACACATCATCCGTGGTAGCATAGTCGTCTGCCGCCCGGCTGCTTCTCATAAAAGGCACGTTCGCCCCTGCTTTTACCGCTATATCTGCGATCTCCTCATCATCGGTGGACACCATAACTTCATCGAAAAGTCCCGAAGCGAGAGCCGCTTCGATGGAATAGCAGATAATAGGCTTACCTAAAAAATCTTTTTTATTTTTGCCCGGAATTCTTTTGCTTCCGCCTCTTGCCGTAATAATTGCTACTGCGCCTAACCGCATACCGTTTCCTCCAAATTTACAGTCTTATTATTTCCTCCGCAATCCTTTCCGCTCCATTTCCATCCGTCACCTCGCAGAGCTTTTGCTTCATTTCCGTTTGAAGTTTCTTATCCCTCACAAGCCGTTCCAGCCGGGTGCAGATTTCCTTTATGCACACCTCTCTGTCGGTCCTTATATCTCCGGCAAACAGCATCCTCTCTTCCCGCGCAAAGAAATCGCTGTCATATTTCTGATTGTCCGCGCAGACAAAAAATACCGTCGGCACATGCATGGCACAAAGCTCAAACAAAACAGTTCCTGCTGCCGACACCGCCGCTTTACATTTGCCCATAAGCTCTGCCATATTGCCGACATTATGGTGAAGTACAATCTGTTCATACCGTCCGGCCAGCATTTTCAGTTCGCCTTCATTGTTGTGGAATCTTCCTACGACCGTATCGAATATGATATACTTTAGTCCGTCTCTCGTCACCGCCTCCGCGAGGATGCCCGAAAGCGCATTGTAAGCATCTCCGCCACCGCAGCTCAATAAGACATGACATCCGTTCGTATCTTCCTTGGCACTCGTTTCAGCTTCTGCCACATCTTCCTTTTTCAAATAAACGCCGCCATCATTAAAAAACTCCTCCCGCAACGGAACATATGCCGTGCCGAGCAACAACTTCGTATCCTGTCCGTAAGCCTGCTTATACGGAAAACGCTCGTAATACGCGTTATAATTTATAATCATATGAACCGGATAAACATCCTCAAACATATCGTCTATATAAACGACCTTGCATATTTTCTTCAGCTCCTCAAAATATCCCTTCGTAGCCCGATAGGAATCTACCAGAAGTTTTTCGCAGCCCGCCTTTTTCAGCTCATAGCGCAATATGGGCAATTCCTCCTCCATCTCACTCCAGTTCGTCTGCAAGCACACATAATCCATCCCTGCCCAGTTCAACATCGGAACAGCAAATTCATCCGCTACAAAAAAGCATACCCTTTCTCCCGCCTTCATAAGCTGCTTTGCAATCGTTATACACCGCATGATATGTCCGGTCGCAATTTCTTCATTTGCATCAGCCCGTATTCCTATCATCTGTTCTCCTTTTTTCCACAATATAATCGCGAATAGCGTCTATCATTTGCTCCATCGCTTCCCTGCCATACCTTTGATCCATAGGCAAGGCAAGCAGATGGTCAAAAATATACTGTTCGTTTTCCGAAAGCAGGTTCTCATTCTCTTTCCCGACCGGCCAAAGCACCGGCGCATATATATCTCGCTTCCGTAGAAATTCCTGCAGTTCCTCCCTCTCCTTAGCGTAGACCGGAAAATACAAAGGAGCCGACTTCTCCTCCGACATCATTAACACCGGACGGACGCTTTTAGATTCCTTCAACGCATCAAACAGACGCTTATAATTCTCATTCCTTGCTTTTTTACATGCATCCTCATCTACCCTGCTCAGCATGTCCTTGGACACTTCGGATATCCCATTTACATCCGACAGTTTATCCAGCCATTCTTCCATTTTTCTATTTTTGCCCAGGTAATCCTCTTTTAGAGCTCTTTTTTCCTCTTCGCCTTTTTCGCCATGGAGGTATTCCCACTTTTCTGTCAATAGCTCCAGTCTCTTGTGTACGAACTCCTTACATTCAGGAAGTTTTTTTCGGGAAAGAGGAATATCGGAAACTACAAAACCTCCGTCAGGTACAGGATACCATTTTCTGAGACTTCCTATCACATAATCGGCTTCTCTTCCCGCCTCTTCCAGATAATAGGACTGCGTCACATCTTCCATAATATAGATTCCCTGACTGCGCCATTCCTTAAGCAAAGACCGCATCGGCTTCCATGTATCCACACCATAATAGGGATGAATAAAAAGCAGACCCGGTCTTATATTTTCTATCTGTCTTCGAAGTTTTTCTAAATCCGCCTCCAGATTCTTTCCAATATGATAAAAATGCAGGTTCCACCCTTCCTGCTCAAAGGGGAAAAATACGGTATCGCACATGTAAGCAGGAATCAGGCATTCCTTCGATATAGCAGGTACGTTTTCCGCAAGGCTTCGAAGTGCCCAGGCAATGGCCTCCCTGCCTGACTGGGTGTATGCGCAGTATTTTTTATTGTATTTTTCCACTTCCTTTAAATGTAGGCCTACAGCGCCAAAAAGGCATCCTGCCGGTACATTTTCAGGATTGATTTCATAAATGCTTCCTATTTCCATGAAAGAGCCTTTCCTTATTTATGTCCGATTACTCCTGCCGAACGGGCTTTTCTCCACCTTCGGTATGCCCATAATAACTTATAATATAACATAAAAAAAAGTGTCGATTTCTGCTGCATTGTAATGAGCTTCTTCTCTTCTTCATTCGTTCTTTCCCGATAGTACGGATTCTTAAAAAAATCGGGAAAGGTCTGTTTCATTTCCTTTCCTAACGCCTTTACAAAGCGATATTTCGTATGTTCCACCCCCGCCATATAGGTAAACAGCGTATTGATGTAAAACAATAGCGTAAAGCTATATTCCAGCTCAGGGCGGAAATCTTCCATATACTGATGGCGCTCCGCTTCTTTTAGCATCAGTCTGCCCGCTTCCATACGGTCTTCACACCTCTTCGCTGAAACCGTGTGTACGGTAGAGGAATCATGCTGATAATAGTAATATAACGGTTCTTCAATATATTCAAAATGTTTCGCCAGAATCATATAAGAATTCCCAAGGGCATTGTCTTCATAAAAAATATTCTCCGGAAACCAGAGTTCATTTTCTATAATCATAGTGCGCCTAAAAATCTTAACGACCAAGCTGCCTCCGTCCAATATGAGACTTCGCCTCTTATCTGCGGTGAGCACTCCGCTTTGTTCAGCCTTATTGTTATGAACTATCTTACCTATCTTCATCGAATGTTCGTCGGTAAGGCTGTAATCACAACCCACCATATCCGCACCTGTCTCTTCCGCCCTCTTTATAAGTCGTTCATACATGTCCGGAGTAATCCAGTCATCGCTGTCGATAAAACCGATCCACTCTCCTTTCGCCAGTTTCAGGCCGATGTTCTTCGCCCCGCCCTGACGCTTATTTACTTCGGAATGTATCGCGCGAAACTTGTAGGGAAACCGTTCCTCATAATCTTTAAGAACGATTAGCGAATTATCCGTAGAGCAATCATCCACCGCTATAATCTCGTAATTATCTATTGTCTGATTTACCAAGGAATTCAGGCAATATTCCAATTTTCCGTCCGCCGCCATATTATAAACGGGTACAATAATACTCAGCTTCATTGCCTGCACCGCCTTTTCATCACTTCGCATAATATTGCGCAAGTTTCGTTACCGCACGGATGACGTCCTGTACGTCCTCATCCGTCATCGCATAATAAAGAGGAAGGCTGATCATTTCCTCGTATAATTTCTCCGCTTTCGGACAAATCCCTTTTTCATACCCGAGCTTCTGATAATACGGGAAGTAATAGGTAGGGATATAATGTACGTTGCATATGATGTTCTCTGCCCCAAGCGCATCGAAAAACTGTTTTCTGTCTATCGTCAGCTTTTCGGGTATCAAGCGTAAAATATATAAATGCCTTGTTGTATCGGATTCAGGAATCTCTTGCTGTATCGCTATTTGAGGCAGCTTTGAAAACGCTTCATCGTACCTGGCTACAATCTCTTTCCTGCGCTTCGAAAAAATCGGAAGCTTTTTCAGCTGACTGAGAAGCAACGCCGCCTGAATATCCGTCATACGATAATTGAATCCTAAGTCAATCTGTTCATAATACCATGGACCATCCGGCTCATTCTCCATCTGATCTGTCTCTCTCGTTATGCCATGGGCTCTATAGAGCAAAAGCCTGCGGTAATATTCTTCGTTGTTGGTAAGCACCGCTCCGCCCTCACCGCTGGTCACTGTTTTTACCGGATGGAAGCTTAAGGTTGTCATATCTGCAATGGAACCGTTCGGTCGACCTTTATATTTCGTACCGATAACATGGGCACCGTCCTCGATAAGCACCAGATTCTTCTCGCGGCATATGTTGAGCAATTCTTCTTCTTCTATGGATTGCCCCGTAAAGTCTACGGCCACCACAGCTTTCGTCCTCCCGGTGATGTGTTCCTTTACCGATGCCGGATCAATATTGTAAGTTTTGTCGTTAATATCCGCAAATACCGGCTTGGCACCCACATAAAGCGCACAGTTGGCGGAGGCTGCGAACGTAATCGGAGCACTTACTACCTCATCGCCCCGGGTAATACCTGCTGCCATACAGGCGATATGAAGAGCCGCCGTGCCGTTGCTGCATACTACCGCATATTTTGCACCCGTTATTTCGCACAACTTCTTTTCCAGCTCGGCAATTTTAGGACCGCAAGTCAGATAATCGCTCTTCAGCACATCCACCACCGCCTGAACATCCTCTTCATCGATATATTGATGTCCATAAAATATTTTTGTATCGCGCACGGGCGTTCCGCCGCAGATTGCCGGTTTTTCCATCTTTATAACCATGTCCTTTCCGATTCCGTAATCTGGTCGTCTCTTATTTCTCCAAATCTACGGTCTTAAGAAGTTCTTTTATCTCTTCTACCGATAACCACTGGTCATTGTTATCCGAACTGTAGGAAAATCCCTCTGCTACTTTTTTACCGCTCAAATCCGGCTTCTGTTTATTATTCCAAACCATCTGTGGATAAACGATAAAATGTTTATCATATTCATAGGTAGTATGGGAATCTTCTACCGTTACCATAATCTCGTGAAGCTTTTCGCCCGGCCGGATTCCGACTTCAGGCATCTTGCAGCCCGGCATCATCGCCTGCGCCAAATCGGTAATTTTGAAAGAGGGAATCTTGCTGATAAAGGTTTCTCCTCCGGCAGCTTCTTCCAGCGCCTTAATGACAAGCTCCACGCCCTGCGTCAAACTGATCCAGAATCTGGTCATGCGGTAATCGGTAATCGGGAATTCCGTTCCTCCGTTCTTCATAATATTATGGAAGAAAGGAATTACAGAACCGCGGCTTCCTGCCACATTTCCATATCTTACGATGGAAAAATTGATGTCCTTCGTTCCTGCATATGCGTTTGCCGCAACGAACAGCTTATCGGATACAAGCTTTGTGCCGCCGTACAGGTTTACCGGATTTACCGCTTTGTCAGTGGACAGAGCCACCACTTTCTGCACATCGGAATCAAGCGCCGCATCAATTACATTCTGTGCACCGTGAATATTCGTCTTAATTGCTTCATTAGGATTGTACTCACAAGCGGGCACTTGCTTAAGAGCTGCCGCATGTATTACATAGTCCACTCCTTCGAAGGCTCTTTGCAGTCTCTCCTTGTCGCGCACATCCCCGATAAAGAAGCGCAGCTTATCTTTATATTCCTTAAATTCATTTTCCATTAAAAACTGTTTAAATTCATCTCTGGAATAAATGATAATCTTCTTCGGTTCGTAATGTTCCAGAACATATTTGGTAAAGCATTTCCCAAAAGAGCCTGTCCCGCCGGTTATCAATATCGTTTTATTATTCAACATAATTATTTCCTCCAGTATTCCAATCCATATTATAAGTCATACTTTCAATAATTTCAAACCATTATAAAATACTATTGCAGTCTTAAGTCTACATATCGTTTTTAGAATACCATATGGTAAACCAATTTAAAAGAATTATTTAAACTCGTATATACTCCAAAGAGATTTCTGGCCTACCATCCGGTAACCTTCAAGCCCCGGATTGCTTCGGAGAATCAGTTCCAGACTCTCCTCCTTCGTGTCGCCGTCCGCCGCATAAACGATTAGTTTGCGGCTGCTGCATACTACGCTGTCCGTGATCTCTTCTTTATTATCTTCGCTCATAAAATAAGCACCGTCATATTCCATCAGTTCTCCGGAACACCACCAGACATTGTAAGGTGTCGCCGCATTATATAATATCACTGCCGGAACATGTGCATTCTCCCTTGCATACGCCACTCTATCCGCATCCTCCTCATACAGAAACAATACCCTTCCGGCTGCCAGCTCGTGAACATCCGACAGCAGAAATACTGCAAAAAGAAATACTATACCGGCCTTTCTCAGTTTCTCATTAATGAAAAGCGCATGAAAAATTCTGCCGGATAAAGTGTACACCGCTACAATTACAAGCATCATAAGTATGCCATATATGGGCAGTTCATAGCGATTAGATGTCTCGTAAAGCAAAAGTGCTGTTTTGGAAACCGTAAAGAAGTATCCGCAAACTGCAAACAATAGCAAAAAATATGCTTTATAATCCCCTTTAACCACAAATCTTCCTGCTGCCGTATTCTTTTTCTTCCTTATAATTAACACGGCAGCCATCAAAAAAATCAACGATAACAACAGAAGAA
>JAAYNW010000009.1 GCA_012520655.1 Clostridiales bacterium
ACCCCTGCTAATCTTCCTTATCCATCCTCGGTTTTTTTGCCGGCTTCGGTCCCGGGAATTGGTAATAATATGTTTTCATCATACCATTATATATTTTTCTGTTCTTGTCTGCTTTCCTTCCGATATCTCTCTCGGCATTCTCATATGAAGTAATCATATACAAAGACCACGCATCCAACGCACGAAAACGTTCTCCCAGCATCGCATACAAAGACGGCAGATTCTTCTTATCTTCCAACCGCTCTCCGTAAGGAGGATTGGTAATAATAAAACCATATTTTTTCGCATGGCTAAGCTCACTCACATCTCTTTTCTGGAAATGGATCAGATTTTCTACGCCTGCAAGTCTGGCATTCTCCCTTGCCGCAGCAATGATGCTCTCATCCGCATCATAGCCCTGTATGTCCGTATTAACGCTCAAATCGACCATTTCGTTAGCTTCTTCAAAAGTATCGCGCCAAACCTGTTTTCCTACGATATGAGGCCATCTTTGAGCCGTAAACGAACGGTGCATACCCGGTGCAATGCCTGCCGCCATCATAGCCGCCTCTATCGGAAATGTGCCGCTGCCGCAAAACGGATCCACCAATATTCTGTCAGCCCTCCAGGGAGTCAGCATAATGAGCGCTGCCGCCAAATTCTCAGCGATAGGCGCTTTCGCCGCAAGCTTTCTATATCCTCTCTTATGAAGCGATTCTCCGGTGGTATCAAGACCTACCGTCACTTCATCTTTAAGCAGAAAGGCTCTTATCGGAAATGATTCGCCGCTTTCTTCAAACCAGCTTTCACAATACACCTCTTTTAAGCGTTCAACCATCGCTTTTTTCATTATCGCCTGAATATCTGAAGGACTGAACAGTTTGCTCTTCACACTTCCCGCCTTTGCCACCCAGAACTTGCCGTCTCTGGGAATGTATTCTTCCCAGGACAGACTCTTCGTTCCCTGAAAAAGTTCTTCAAAAGTCTCCGCCCGAAAACTGCCTATTTTGATGAGAATCCTCTCCGCCGTTCTCAAACAGATATTAGCGCGGCATACCGCCTCTTCATCTCCCAGGAAAGTGACTCGTCCATCTTCGACCCCGCTGATATCATATCCCAAATCAATAATTTCTTTTTTTAAAACTGCCTCCAATCCGAAGTGGCAGGGGGCAATCAACTCATATCGTCTCATTTTATCCTTGACCTTACATCTTCCCGTTTCTGCATTATTATAAATAATATACCTTCTTATATTAAGGCTTATTTACATTCCGTGTCAATCACTTATTCCCTTTATAATCAGCAAAAAAAGCAAGAAAAAGGACATCTCGCGATGCCCTTCCTATTTCCAGAATCTCCTTAAAAGTTGTTATTTTTCTGATTGTTATTAGAACAATTGTTATTGTTGTTGCTGTTCTTCTGATTCTGGCTCTGTTTGTTGTTGCTGTTGTTGCTGTTATTGTACTTGTTTTCCTGATTCTGTTTGTCGCTGTTCTGGTTATAATCGTTTTTAGACATGTTTCATTCCTCCTGATTAGTTTTTGTTACAAAAGTAGTATGTCTTTTTCTATAAAAAAGTATTCATTTTGATTTATAGGACTTTGGTACTATTTTTTTATTCATTTTGCACAAAAACATAATAGGCCTTTGGTACTATTTTTGTATTGCAATTTTCAAAATTCGTGTTATAATTACATATGTAAATAGAAATAACCCTTCATCATTTCTATTTACAGACCCTTATATTAATTATTTATACTCCCCTCATGTAGAGCGTCAGACCCTTTCTGACGCTCTGCTGCTTTTATAAATTAAACACATCTATCTGTTTCGAAAATAACGAACGAGTAATACCACTAATAAAACAGGTAATATAATAGGAAGAAGTACAGATAAAACAGAACCCAATATCCCTATTATGATTATCAGTATAACCGCAACGATAAGCCCGAACAGCCAACCCGGCATATGGTATATCCTGCTGCCGAAGCCGCCGCGTTCCTTCCCCATGCTTCCTTCTTCATAGACTTCTTCATATTGCTCATATCCGCTCCCGCGTCCTTCATGCTTTCCGGCTTCCATAATCGTCTTGGCGAGAAGTCTAGGATCTC
Source organism: Clostridiales bacterium (assembly GCA_012520655.1). Taxonomy (GTDB): domain Bacteria; phylum Bacillota; class Clostridia; order Lachnospirales; family Lachnospiraceae; genus Kineothrix. The sequence goes on from JAAYNW010000009.1 coordinate 2,091, forward strand.
CCAGATTTGCAATTACTTCTTCTTCACTCTGCCCTGAACGTATTTGCATATCGATATAATCCTGGTAGTATCTAATGTTTTCATTCACAGAACTGTTACTCAATCCTCCTGTTAAAGCTTTCTGCAAAGTTTCAATAAATTCTTTCCTCGTCATATTATCTCTCTTCCATAAAAATATTTAGTACATTTGATATTATGCCACGTATCCGGCTGTAAATTAATATTACATAGAGCAAAAATCTCCACATCATATTCATGATAGTGGAGATTTTAAATTTAGTCAAATTACATTTTTATAAAATATATCTATTTTATGTATAAACTCTTATTCTTTTACACCGCCCAATGCAACACCTGCAATGATATATTTGGACAGGGCAAAGTATACGATAAATATCGGTAAGATGGTAATTACAAGACCTACATATATAATACCGTAATCCGAGCGAAAACGTTCTCCTCTCATCAACTGCACGAACATAGGCAGCGTATATAAGCTCTGCGATGACAGCAACATGGAAGGCGTATAGAAGTTATTCCATGAAGCGATGAATACGAAAATTGCCTGTGTCGCAACAGCCGGTTTCATAAGCGGTACTGCGATGGTATTGAACGTCTTGAATTCACCGGAACCGTCGATTCTGGCTGCATCGATAATCTCAAGCGGCAATGCGCTCAGCATGTACTGCCGCATAAAAAATACCGTTGCGGGCGCAGCAATTGCCGGGATAATAAGAGGTATGAAATTATTGCTAAGTCCCAGATTATACATGAAACGGAAAAAACCTATGGAAGAAACCTGCGTAGGAATCATCATGATTGCCATGATAAATGCCCATGCAAACTGGCTTCCTTTAAATCTGTAAACTGTTACGCCATAAGCTGTGGCCGTAGAAAAGTACACGGACAATACGGTACTGAAACCTGCTATAACAAGGCTGTTTATCATATATCTGTACAACGGAACATTTTCATTTGCCTGATAGAGCAACTTCTGGAAGTTCTCCCAAATATGTGTAGAAGGAATCAATGAAAATGCCATCTGAATATCCGTACTGGATCTGGTCGCATTTACCAACATAATCCAGAATGGTATCAAGCTTAAGAAACAGAGGAAAATGCAAACAATATTTCTAAATATGGAGGCTCCAAGGATTCTTGCATGAGCTCCTTTTTTCATTTTCTGAGCACCATCTGCCATCATACTACTTTGCCCCCTTTCTTGCTAATTCTTTCTGCACTGCTTTATTTTGCTTTCTTTCCTTAATTGCATCTTTATCCCTCATTATATAGAATAAGAGCAAACTAAAGAACAAAGTTACAACAAACAGTACAACAGATGTAGCGGACGCCTTGCCCATCTGTCTTGCGCCTGTAAATGCAAGCTCTCGCATATACATGGTGATTGTTCTCGTCATATAATCGGGATCACCATATCCGCTAATAGTAAGAAGTTTAGGAATATCGTACATCTGTAAGCCACCGATTGCAGAATTTACAAGTGTAAATAATAATATCGGACGAAGTAACGGCAAAGTAACTTTCTTAAATATCTGGAAGCTTGAGGCACCATCCACTCTTGCTGCTTCAAAAAGTGAAGGACTGATGCCGAGCACGCCGGCCGTTAACACAACCATCGTGTTTCCATACCACATCCAGAAATTAATAAAGGATATAATTCCTCTCGTTGCCCATTTCCGTTGGAAAAACCTAAAGGGTTCATCGAAGATTCCTAATTCCAGAAGCAGCTGGTTAACCGGGCCGTTAGGATAGTTAAACAAGCTATAGAACAATACGGAAATCGTCGCTGCAGTGATAATGTTGGGCATAAAAGTCATAATCTTATATGCACCCTGAGCCTTCATCTTGACACGCGTATCCGTAAACCATATTGCAAGCAAAAGCGCCAAAAGTATCTGCGGTATGAAATTCATTAACCACATAATAATCGTGTTCCACAAAGAGAGAAACGTATATGTATTGAATAAAGCACCGTCTTTACCTATAAACACTGTCTTAAAGTTATCTATTCCGTTAAATACCGGACCTACCTCTACATTAAACATCGTGTCGGTATAGTTTTCGCAAAAAGCTAAACCAATCGTATAAATCAGGGGCCATAGCTGAAATATTGCAAATACGATAAAAAATGGAGCAATAAAGTAATAACCGTATCTGCTGTATTCCACTGTCTTGCGCTTTTGTTTTGCAGTTTTTGCCATTATCTTCACATCCTCTTTCTTTAATTTTTTTGTTTATAAAGCTCATTATTTCTGCCTTTGCATTCCTGCATAGGCATTGGACACGATTTTATTTCTTACTTCTATTATTAATAATATTAATAAAACCTTGTCAAATATCTATGCCGTTATGCCGGCAAGGACTTTCTTTTTAAAAATCTGACAAAATACTTCACCAGAATATCTGTACCGGCTTACTCAGCCGGTACAGAATTCAAATTTCATATAGGAATCTATTTCACAACTAAATTATTCTACCGTTACAGCCGGATACGCCTCCGCTACCGCTGTTTTGAAATCTGCAACTGCCGTATCTTTATCCTTGTTTCCTAATGAGTACTCTGTAATCTGTGTATCGAGTAATTCGTTAACTTTCTGGTCATATGCGCTCATCCAGGATACGTCTACATCTTCAGCAAGAGGAGAGAATACAGAGATGAAATCCTGTCCGCCAAGGAAGTCGTATGCGCCTTTTCCTGCATCGGATAATGTCTTCATAGCTGCCTTGTTATTTACATAATCAAGTGTTTCCTCAGACATCTTTGTCATGATTTCTGTATCACAGCAAAGAGCTTTCATAATCTGTCCTGCTAAAGCTGTATCGGAGCAGTCTTTTGTTGCGCCTAACCATGTACCACCCCAGTAATAAGGAGCCGGTCCCTGAGTCATATTCCAAAGTCCGTAAGTACCTTCACCAACTTTTTCGCCGCCACAGTTGGATTTAATTGTCCAGTGCAAGAACCATGTACATCCGAAGTAACCGAATACGGAATCACCGGAAGGTCCTGCGTTCCACTCTTCAGTCCAAGTAGTGGTTTTCTGTGTTAAGTCTTCCTGCTCTAACGCTTTAACAACATCCATGTACTGAAGCATTGCATCGTCCATATGGAAAACGCCTTCTTTGTCAACCCAAGGCTGAGACTTGTTGGACATGAACGGGTTTACTAAGTCACCGTTAGATGAAAGAATTCTTGTAGCATCACCTGATTTTTCTTTGATTTCTCTTGCTGTGTCAAGGAAATCATCCCAAGTGCTGATCTTAGCCTGCATCTCTTCAGGAGATTTAACTCCAAGCAAAGATTCTGCAAGGTCAGTTCTGTAGATAAAGGCACCAGGGCAGCTCTGCCATGAAACACCTTTTAAGGAATTGTCTCTCTGATCAGTTGCAATTGTAATTGTGTAAGGATACATTTCAGCTAAATCCGCATCCGTAAGACCGCAATCCGTTACAGGAAGAGTATAATCGCTGTTTGTATATTTCATGATGTAGCCTGCTTCGAAAGCAATCAGGTCAGGATAATCTGCTGCATCAGGTGTCTGCAATAACTGGTCGATTTTTTCCTGATATATTGCTGAGTCACCAACGTTTACATATTCAACTTTGTCCTTAATCTCCGGATATGCTTCGTATACATATTCCAATCTTTCTCCAAGTTCTGTGTTCCATGAATAGATATAGAACTTATCTGCAGATGCCGATGCGTCACCCGCCGGTGCTGCCTCTTCTGCAGGCGCTTCTTCTGTTGCTGCCCCTTCTGCAGGCGCTTCTGTAGTTGCTGTTGTTGTGCTTCCGCCGCAACCTACGAGCAGGCTGGCAACCATGGTCACTGAAAGCAAAGCACTAAGTACTCTTTTTTTCATTTACATTTCCTCCCTTTGAGTTAATTTAATAATAGGTGTGTTGTTTGTTTGCATTTATATAATTACCATGAAATCAATCTTATTTTTCATGGCAACAATGCCTAAATTATTGTTCCTACGGATCTCCCTTCAAAAACTTCCCCTTCCACCACTACTTGCTGAATCAGTGTTGTCTTCGGATGTTCTATCAGATTGACCAAGCATTCCGCTGCCTTCGCTCCCACCTGTTCGGTGTCCTGCCGCAAGGTTGTCAACTGTGGTTCCAAATGCCTTCCGATTCGTATCCCGTCATATCCCGCTATGGAAATATCCTGCGGAATATTCATGCCTCTTTCTGTAATGGCATTAATCCCTCCGAAGCTCGCGAAATCGTCCGGGTATAAGATACAGGTCGGTGGGTTCGGCAGATCCAGAAGCTCTAGCGTCCGTTTGAAAGAACCTTTCGTATCCCTGTAAGCGGCCTCTTTTATGTATTCATCCGGAACTTCCAGTCCGAGTTCTTCTGCCGTCTTATAAAAGGAAGACAATCTGCTTTGTGTTACCGCCGAATCCATACCATGTATGTAAGCGATGCGCCGATGTCCTTTGTTATATACGAAAGTTAGTAAGTCCTTCATTCCTTTCACGTTATCTGAAATAATTGCAATTCTATTATTGAATAAATGATCAATGGTCACTACCGGAATATCACTTCTGACTAATTCCACAACTTCCGGATCATAAAAATCAATGCAAGCTATTACTACTCCGTCAAATCCCCGATACATCGCATGCTCTAAATAAGACATCTTATTCGCTCTGGTCTTGCAGCAATTGATAAAGGTCATATCATATCCACGCTGCTCTGCCGTTCGTTTAAAACTATCTAAAACGTATGAGAAATAGTCATGTTTTAAACCACTCTGGTCATCATCTACAAAAAGTACTCCTAAATTATATGTACGGTTTGTCTTCAATGCCTTTGCTGCCGAGTTGGGAAAATAGCCCATCTCCTTGGCAGTTTTCCTAATATGTTCTTTTGTCTCTTCTCCGATATCGCTATGGTTATTTAATGCCTTACTTACCGTCGCTACAGATACCCCACACGCTACCGAAATATCTTTCATTGACACCATGTCACTTACTCCCTCCAATTATTAGAAGTTCGGTCATTACCGTTTATAGAATATTATAACTTATCTTATCCAAAACTCCAACCAAACATCTTATAGAGATGAGTGTTTTGAATCACTTAATCGTTTTCGTAGTTTTAGTGTATAACATTTTTTATATTTTTTCAAGCATTTTTTTATTTTATTTGTATATTATTTATACTTTTGTAAGAAATCAACAGTTTTAACTATTGTTTTCTTAAGGTTTTGCACAATTCACAATTCTTTTTCTTCTATAATAATGTGTTGTGAAAGCGAATTTATTTAAATCGTTTTCGTATAGAGATAAATTTTTATTTTTATGGCATTTTTTGACCTGTATATGCATAGATATTATTTTTATCAGTATTTTAAAGGTTTTTTCTTGCATTATTAAAATTTACTCTGTATAATTTTATATACAAAGAAATTTGTCTTTTGCTTGACTTTTACTTAATCGTTTTCTATAATGCAGATTTAAGAGGTATTTTTGCTGTCATTAATTGTTTTCGTACATATTTTCAGGCATTTCCAAACATTTTACAATTGATTTTTTTCTGATTCTTTTACAATTATTTATTTTAATTTTTTTATTTTATTGAAAATCATCATTATCATTTACTATTTAATTTACTTGAAGAATTTTTACTAAAACAATCATACATGCATATTTGTATTTCACACACTTACTTATAAGATATGGAGGATATTATGAAATTTGGATATTTTGATGATAGCAAGAAAGAGTACGTAATTACTACGCCTAAGACGCCTCTCCCATGGATCAACTATCTGGGGTGCAATGAGTTTTTCAGCCTTATTTCCAACACAAGCGGCGGATACTCATTTTATAAGGATGCAAAGCTCCTACGCCTAACAAGATATCGCTACAACGATGTTCCCGGCGACGTAAACGGTAAATACTTTTTCATAAAAGATGAGGATACCGTGTGGAACCCTGGATGGCAGCCGACAAAGACCGAACTGGATTCTTACGAGTGCCGGCACGGAATCGGATACAGCCGCTTTACATCATCTAAGAACGATGTAGAGGCTTCCGTTCTCACCTTTGTTCCACTTAACGATAATTGTGAAATCAGTACTTTGAAGGTGACGAACAACGGTTCTGCTCCTAAGAAGCTTTCTCTCTTCTCATATGTGGAATGGTGCCTTTGGAATGCGGATGATGATATGAAGAACTTCCAGCGTAATTTGAGCATCGGCGAGGTGGAAGTAGTCGGCTCCAATATCTACCACAAGACGGAATACAGGGAACGCAGAAACCATTACTCCGTTTACTCGGTAAATACTGCAGTCGATGGCTTTGATACGAGCCGCGATGCTTTCTTAGGCGCATACCGTGGGGCAGATGCTCCCTTGGCTGTAGAAAACGGCGCATGTACTGGTTCCATCGCCAGCGGATGGTCCCCTATCGCCGCTCATCAAATTAATATCGCTTTGCAGCCCGGCGAAACAAAATCTTATATTTTTGTTCTCGGTTATCTGGAAAATCCGCAAGACGACAAGTGGGAATCCGACGGAATTATCAATAAAAAGCCGGCCGATGAGATGCTTGCCAGATATCGGACGGATGAAGATGTGGAAAAGGCATTTGCACAGTTAAATAGTTATTGGAACGACTTGCTTTCCAAATACACAGTCAAATCCTCAAATGAAAAAGTGGATCGTATGGTAAATATATGGAACCAGTATCAGTGTATGGTAACTTTCAACATGTCTCGATCCGCATCGTACTATGAGTCCGGTATCGGAAGAGGTATGGGTTTCCGCGATTCCTGCCAGGATCTTCTCGGTTTTGTTCATCTCATCCCTGACCGTGCGAGAGAAAGAATCATCGACATCGCTTCTACTCAGTTCCAGGACGGAAGCGCTTACCACCAATATCAGCCCCTTACAAAAAAGGGGAATTCCGATATCGGAAGCGGTTTTAACGATGATCCCTTGTGGCTTATTGCAGGCACAAGCGCTTATGTTCGGGAGACGGGTGATACTTCTATATTGACCGAGATGGTGCCTTTTGACAATGACGAATCCACAGCGGCACCGCTTATGGAACATCTGAGACGCTCGCTCGACTATATCATAACACACAAGGGTCCTCACAACCTTCCTCTAATCGGACGTGCCGACTGGAACGACTGCCTGAACTTAAATTGCTTTTCAGAGCATCCGGGCGAATCCTTCCAGACCTTCGGTCCGAGCGAGGGGCCGGTAGCGGAATCCGTATTTATAGCCGGTATGTTTGTTAAATATGGAGAAGAGTACGCACAACTATGCGAATTGATGGATATGCCGACAGAAGCCGAAAGAGCGAGAAAAGAAGTAGAACTTATGATTGAGGCTATTATGAAGGACGGATGGGACGGCGATTGGTTTGTTCGCGCTTATGATGCATACAGCCACAAAGTCGGCTCCAAAGAATGCGAAGAAGGCCAGATTTATATAGAGCCACAGGGCTTCTGCGTGCTTGCTGGAGTAGGTATAAAGGAAGGATTGGCTAAGAAAGCTTTAGATTCCGTTAAAGAAAGGCTGGATACCGAATACGGAATTATGATTTTACAGCCTGCTTATAGGAAATATCATCTTGAACTCGGTGAAGTTTCTTCATATCCGCCGGGATACAAAGAGAATGCAGGTATCTTCTGCCATAACAATCCTTGGGTTTCTATCGCTGAAACAGTAATCGGCCGCGGAGATCGCGCTTTTGAAATCTATCAGAAAACATGCCCCTCTTATGTGGAGGAGTTCAGCGAGATTCACAGAACGGAACCTTATGTATATGCACAGATGGTAGCCGGACGCGATGCAAAGTTCCACGGCGAAGCAAAAAACAGCTGGTTGACAGGTACTGCTGCATGGACTTTCGTGAATATTTCACAATATATCCTGGGCTTATATCCGACCCACGCCGGTCTTTCTATAGATCCTTGCATTCCGAAAGGATTCGGCGATTTTGAACTGACCAGACAATTCCGTGAAGGCAGTTATACGATTAAAGTACAAAATCCCGATAATGTAGAAAAGGGAGTAAAACAAATCTATGTAGACGGTAATCCGATAAACGGACACATTATCCCTTACATAAACGGGAAAAGCTCTTACGACGTAGTCGTCATAATGGGTTAAAAAAATCCTGCAAGGAAGGACAAGATCCTATCTTTGCAGGATTATTTTTTACATAAGCGGTCCAAACAGTCGAAGAACTCTTCCCATCAGACGGTTAATCACCGGTATGTTTTTATAATATTCCATATTCACTTCAATGCAGCTTTCCAAAACCTTCCGGAAATCCTCCTCTACATCTGCAACTGCTTCATTTCTGTACAGGTAAGTTCCGCACTCGAAATGATGGTATAAACTACGGTAATCGAGATTTACTGTTCCTACTACCGCCTTCTCATCATCCGAAGCAAATATCTTCGCATGTATGAATCCCGGCTCATACTCATATACCCTCACTCCCGCTTCGAGCAAATCGGGGTAATACGTCCGGGATATTGCAAAGACCGCTTTCTTATCCGGAATGTGAGGGATGATTAATCTGACATCCACGCCTCTTCTCGCCGCATACTGCAGAACATCTAACATCGCATTGTCTACGATAAAATAAGGAGTCATAATATGTACATAGCTTGTCGCCTGATTCACAATATCCATATATATTGTTTCCGCAACATTTTCGGAAGTCGACGGTCCGTCCCCATACGGTATTACAAAGCCTGAGCTTCTTACCGTACATTTTTGGTTCTGCACTATATATCTCGAATAATCCTCCGATTCTGACTCCGACGCATTCCACATCTGAAGAAACATTAACGTGAAGCTTTTTACGGCTTCTCCTTCCACTTTGATGGCCGCATCCTTCCAATGACCGAACCTTACCACTTCATTAATATATTCATCCGCCATATTAATGCCGCCGGTATACGCCGTTTTGCCGTCTATTACGACAATCTTCCTATGATCTCTGTTGTTCTGCGCCGTAGACAATAAAGGAATAATAGGGGAGAACATTTTAGTCTTGATTCCATAGGCATTCAATTGCTTGGGATAGGAATAAGGCAAAAGAAGAATAGAACACATACCGTCATACATAAATCTGACTTCTACGCCTTCCTTTATCTTGTTCTTCAATACCTCCAATACCGAATCCCACATCTTTCCTCTTTCTACTATGAAGTATTCAAGAAAGATGAATTCTTTTGCTTTTCTAAGCTCCTCGAGCAAATCGATGAATTTGTCTTCTCCCGTAGGAAAATAAGTGACCGAAGAGTTGCCATATGTAGGGAACCCGCCTTCCGTCTCCACATAATGGCTCAAATTAGCCATATGGGCGTTGGAAATCTCCATTTTTTTCTTCGTCTTTTCGTCCGTATGGAGAAATTGTTCCGTCTCTTTCCGCCTCTTATTCAATTGCTTCTTCATACCTATATTCGTCCAGTCTCCTACTATGAACAAGTAGAGCAACGCGCCGAATACAGGCGCCACACAGATAGGAATTACCCACGCGAGTTTGAATTCAGGCATCTCATCCTTATTGATGATATAGACCAGAAGCGCGGCACTTATAGCTACCATTACCGCAAAAAATACTTGCGAATATTCTCTCAGCCACTTGAATCCGGCAAGCAGCCAAAAAAGCTGTACCAGCAAAAGGATAATCGTAATCATCGTCCTGCTGAAAACTATTTTTATAACTATGCCAATAAACCTTTTCACATCTTTGTCCGTCCTTTGCCTTTGTAAAAATCCGGTAAAACTTAAAAAAGCCTTACCGGATAATTGCACTTCATGCCATATTTATATTAATAATTTTCAGCCTTTACCTGGAAATATGACTGCGGATGTTCACAAACAGGGCATACCTCCGGCGCTTTCTTTCCAACATGGATGTGACCGCAGTTCGAGCACTGCCAAATAACATCTCCGTCCTTTGAGAATACTGCGTCACCTTCAATATTCGCAAGAAGTTTGCGATATCTTTCTTCATGCTCTTTTTCTATTGCTGCTACGCCTTCAAAGAGATCGGCAATCTTATCAAAGCCTTCTTCTCTTGCTTCTTTTGCAAAGGTAGCATACATATCTGTCCACTCGTAATTCTCACCTTCCGCAGCATCTTTCAAGTTATCCATAGTGCTGCCGATGCCGTCATGAAGGAGCTTAAACCATATTTTCGCATGTTCTTTTTCATTGTTCGCCGTCTCTTCAAACAGGGCAGCAATTTGAACATAGCCGTCTTTCTTAGCCTTTGATGCATAATATGTATATTTGTTTCTTGCTTGCGATTCCCCTGCAAATGCTGTTCTTAAGTTAGCTTCTGTCTTTGTACCTTTTAAATCTGCCATAGTTTTGTTCTCCTTTTCATATTTTTGTTTTCGGTGTCTCTGGCTAATTGCTTTATACTCCACCGCGTACCCATTTACTGATCAAGTCAACAAGGTGCTACGTCTGTGTCGTTTCCTTCGACACTTTTGTCACATTCTTCACAAATCCCTTCAAAAAGCAAGGCATGTCCTGTAATTCTATAACCATATGCACATCCGATTTCCTTTTCAGGTTCCGGAAGCTTCTTCATGATCACGTCGCCAATCCTGCCGCACTTTTTACATCGCACATGACAATGCTTCTCCATATTATAGTCGAATCTGTCTGCTCCACTGCTGTTGGATACCCGGAGAATACGTCCTTCCTCCGCCATACGGTTCAATATCCGAAAAACCGTGGCCCGGCTGATTGTCGAATGTTTATTGCAAATCTCAATATAAACGGCATCTGCGGTAGGATGATCGTGCATCTCCCGTAAAGTCTGCGCTACAATTTCCTGCTGTACGGTATTTCTGCGTTCCATCATAAAATCATCCCTTCATTATGCCGCTCAACCATAGCCAAGCACTTCACTAATAATACTTAGTATTATTAACATATGATATCATATTGATAAAATTTGTCAATATGATGTCATTCTTCCCACGGTCTTATTCTATATGTAACACCCAAAAGGTCACATATCTTCAAGCATTCTTCTTGCTCTTCTTTCGTAATAGCTGTCTCTACCGTTGTGAGAATCACTTTCGGAACATATCTTTTTATATTTTCCGCAAATTTTAAAAGCCCATCAAAAGCCTCTTCTCCGAATTTATTTCTCGTAAGCTTAAAATAGTCCTCTCTGTTCGGTGTATTCAGGCTTATCGATATTGTATCCACATGTCCCTCGAACAAAGGTGCCGTATTTTTTTTATGAATTAAATCGGACAGTCCGTTCGTGTTCACACGTATAGGCAAATTAAACTTTTCTTTTACATAATCAGCTATTTCCAAAAGATCCTCCAGCCTCTCCGTAGGTTCACCGAATCCGCAGAATACTACCTCTTTATATTTTTTCATATCAAATTTCTCAAATTCATCCTTTACTTCCTGTACCGTAGGTTCTCGCTCCAGCCATAAACTGCCTGAATGGTTCATTTCGTCTCTTGTCTGCCTTAAACAAAAAGTACATGCACAAGGACAACGGTTTGTCAGATTCACATAAAGATTATCGTGCACCTCATATAAAATTGTCATCATAATAGCCACTTCTTTCTTGCTTTAATTTCTTTTCAGTGTATACAATATTTCTTCAAAGCATACGCCATCGGTCTGAGGAATATCCAATTCCATAGATTTCATAATACATTTCTTCACAAAGTCGGAGGCTTTCTTCACAGAACGATCAAAGTCCACTCCATTTACCGCATCAGCCGCTATGATGGAAGCAAACACATCACCGGTTCCCGAGCGCTCCGTCCCCGCTTTATGAGTACGCAAAATCTTCGGTTCCTTCCCTTTTTCCATTACATAATTGGCAATAAAATCTCCTTGTGGAATTCCGGTAATGACTACTCTTTCCGGTCCTCTTTCAAAAAGCATCTCAGCCATCGTATATAATTCTTTTTTCTTCCATCCGTTTTCTTTGTATGGGGTCTTAGTCAGCTTACAGCACTCTGTCAGATTGGGCGTGATGATATCGGCATAAGCCACGAGCCTTCCCATCTCTTCACACATCTGATCCGTATATGTAGCATATAGTTTACCGTGGTCGCCCATAACCGGGTCAATAATGACCTTTGTCCTGCTGCTTCTGAATTCTTCAATAAAGCGGATTACCGTTTCTATTTGTTTCTTCGAGCCCAAAAAACCTGAAGCTATCCCTTCGAATTCAAGTTCCAGATTGTGCCACTTGGAAATATAGTCCTCTATCCTGTCCGTATAATCATCGAAAAAGAATTCCTTAAACCCTGTATGGTTGGAAAAGATGGAAGTCGGCACCGGGCAGCACTGAACTCCCATATAGGAAATAATCGGCATAGACACAGTCAGCGAACAACGCCCAAAACCCGATAAATCATTAATCACCGCTATTTTCTTTTGGTTATTATGGGACATATTCCGTTTCCTCCAAGGTTTTTGATTTTATATACGATTTTTTTAATATTAGTTCATTTTCCTTCATATTTCAAGTTTATTTATATGCATTTTCCAGCACCAATCGCTTCTTGCAGAGATTTCTATGTGACAAAATACAGTTTAAACTACAAAAACCCTGTAAGCATTATGCTTACAGGGTTTTTATCCACGTGCGCTAGAGGATTCGAACCCCCGACCTTTTGGTCCGTAGCCAAACGCTCTATCCAGCTGAGCTAAGCACACATCTGTTGCGAATCAAACGCTGTCCTCATTCGCAACGGTTTTATTTTACATGCTTCTTATATAAATGTCAAGTAAAAAAGCCATAAAAATATTTACAATTTAAACTTCATTTATAGGACTTCATTTCCGGGAAATGAAGGAATTCCTGCAAATCCTTTTGCTAATTCTTCATCCGTAGGGATATAATCCGACATCTCGCCGTTGTGGAATTTCTCGAAAGCTACCATATCAAAGTATCCTGTACCGGTAAGTCCGAATACTATGGTTTTCTCTTCACCTGTTTCTTTACATTTCAAAGCTTCGTCAATTGCAACTTTTATTGCATGAGAGCTCTCCGGTGCCGGCAGAATTCCTTCCACCCTTGCAAACTGCTCCGCTGCTTTGAACACGGAGGTCTGATCTACGGCTACCGCCTCTAACAGTCCATCGTGGTACAGCTGGGATACGACAGAGCTCATTCCGTGATATCTCAAGCCTCCCGCATGATTAGGAGCAGGCATAAATCCGCTTCCCAACGTATACATTTTTGCAAGCGGACACACCTTTCCCGTATCGCAGAAATCATATACAAATTTACCTCTTGTAAGGCTTGGACATGATGCCGGCTCTACAGCAATAATCCGGTAATCCGCTTCCCCTCTTAATTTTTCTCCCGCAAACGGCGATATCAATCCGCCCAGATTGGAGCCACCACCAGCACATCCGATAATAATATCCGGTTTAATATCATATTTATTAAGCGCCGCTTTTGTCTCTTCACCGATAATAGACTGGTGGAGAAGTACCTGCGACAATACACTCCCGAGCACATACCGATAACCTTCCAGACTGGTAGCAGCTTCTACCGCTTCGGAAATCGCACAGCCAAGGCTTCCTCCGGTTCCGGGAAATTCCTCCAGAATCTTACGTCCTATATTCGTTGTATCGGACGGAGACGGAGTTACCTTAGCTCCATAGGTCCGCATCACTTCGCGTCGAAACGGCTTCTGTTCATAAGAAACCTTTACCATATATACGCGACAGTCCAAATCGAAGTAAGAACATGCCATAGAAAGGGCAGTTCCCCATTGTCCTGCTCCGGTCTCCGTAGTAACACCTATGAGACCCTGCTCCTTCGCATAGTAGGCCTGCGCAATGGCAGAATTAAGCTTATGACTTCCACTCGTATTATTTCCTTCAAATTTATAATAAATTTTAGCGGGCGTTCCCAATTTTTCCTCTAAGCAATAAGCGCGTACAAGCGGGGCGGGGCGGTACATTTTGTAAAAATTCCGAATCTCTTCAGGGATATCGATATAGGCATCCGTGTCATTCAATTCTTGCCTTACCAATTCATCGCAAAACACGCCGCGGAGTTCTTCAAAAGTCATCGGCTTCAAAGTCCCGGGATTTAACAAAGGCGCCGGCTTATTCTTCATATCCGCCCGGACATTATACCATTGCTTCGGCATCTCACTTTCTTCAAGGTAAATCTTATACGGTATCTTTTTTTCTGACATATCGTTTCTCCTCTCTATCAAAAAGCCTGTCCCAGTTACTTTTCCCAGAACAGGCTTCATCGACCCTTCCATACTTTTCCACACTTTACCAGCAATTTAAATCAAGTTTATTAAAAATAACAATTAATGTCAACATTTTTCTATATCTGTACGTTTTCCATTGTAAATATTTATTTGGATGCGGTTCCGTAAAGTATAATCTTCGAAAAATGCCCTGGAAGAAAAATAAATTGAAGACCTGTGATGTGCGGAACCCCGCACTGTCCATTATAGAAACATTAAACGAGTTTCAGCCCGCGATGATCGGATCTTACCCTACCGCATTAGAATTGCTGGTTCCCGAGCAGGAAGCGGGCAATTTACATGTGCATCCTGCTATTATTATGACAGGCGGCGAATATTTGAGCGAGGATGTGAGGAAAAGGTTATCTCACGCCTTTGGCTGTTATGTTCAGACAAATTACTCCTGTACGGAAGGCGGTATTGTCGCTTGTGAATGTACCGAGCATCATTTTCATATTAACGACGATTGGGTTATTCTTGAAGCAGTGGACGAGAACAACCGCCCCGTTCCGTTGGGTACGCAGTCTTCCAAAGTATTACTGACAAATCTGGCAAACAAAATATGTCCCATTATCCGATTTGAAATTACCGACCGAATCGTAATGGGCAGCGGGTCTTGCCCTTGCGGCAATTCAAAACCATGGCTCACTTTAGAAGGAAGAACAGACGATATCCTGACTTTCGAGAACGGCATTAAGATTCCCCCTCTTTCGTTATACGCTATATTAAAAGAAGTACATGGTATCAGGCGATTCCAGCTTGTTCAGACAGCTTATAATCGCTTGGAACTCCGTTTGATTGCAGATGACAGACAGGCAGCCTTTGCACAAGCCAGACAGGCACTGAAGAATTACTTAAATCAAAACGGTGTGAGTGCAGAGCTTCTGCTGTCCGAAAAAATACCGGAAGCGAGCCCGATCAGCGGCAAATATAAGCACATCATCGCCAAGCAGGGGTAACCGGCAGCCAGTCTAACATATGCATATTTACTTTCCTTGACACTTTGACAAGTTCAGGATTCGTAAATCCAACCTATAAAAACAGATGACGTTGAAGCAGGCATGTACCTACTTATATACCTTAACGCAGTTCCTCCCGGCCCTCTTCGCCTCGTATAACGCTTCATCTGCCTTGCAAATAAACCCGCGCATCTCCGAATGATCAGTACTGTCCGGAATCTCCGTATATACTCCCATGCTGACAGTAAGATATCCCTGGGTTGTGTCCCGCCGTAAAAAATGACTTTTTTCTACCGTTTTCCGTAGATTCTCCGCATAGACAAATGCCTGTTCCTCACTGCAGTTAAAAATAAAAATTACAAATTCCTCTCCTCCGTAACGAATGATTCTGGCTGTCTCCATAGGAAGACTCTTTTTCATAATTTCCGATATCTCAACAAGGCATTCGTCCCCCTGCTGATGTCCATACGTATCATTGTATTGTTTGAAATAATCTATGTCCAGCATCAGACAGGTAAGCGGTTTTCTCTCCTTCCTGTCAATGTAATCGCGGAATCTTATATGAAAGCTTTCCGCCAAATATCGCCTATTATATAAACCGGTCAGACTGTCCACAATGATTTCCTTATTCAAGCGCTCATTTGCTTTGCAAAGCTCCTTATTCTGTTCATCAATAACTCTTTGATGCCTATAATTATTTGCTCTATACCAATTGAAGTATATAGAAACCGTAATGGATATCAATGCAATAAAAAAGCTGTTTACCCGATGGTAAAATATATTTCCCCCGCCGACCGGAGATGGAAAATAGGGCAGCCATGCGCTGAAAATCACGAAGGCGCCGGTAAACGTCAAAAAGCTCTGCCATGGTTCGAGCACAGCCAATGTTGCAATCATTAAAAGCATATATGTATAAACAGTCAGACCGTTACCGTCAAGCCGGTCGAGCAAAGTTATTCCGCATGTCCAGATTACAGTAAACATCACATAAACAAATCCCAGATTTCTATAGAGAGAATACTTCTTCCACCTTTTCAATTCCCAGAGGATATCCAATCCGATAAAAAGCACTGTTACCGCCAGCATACCCATATACAAAATGAAATAACCGCTTCCTGTTTCGGCGTTAAAATGCCCTTCGACTCTCCTTACCGTCATGAATATGAACACAAATTCACAAATGCATATAATAAGCCGTATAATATGATAGGTCTGCTTTGAGTAATAAAATAATTGTTCTTCCACGTCTTTTCCATACCTTCCTCCAGAACAAAGGCCTAAATATGTTAAAGCTTTTTTCATGTAACTCTCCTTGACTCTGATCGTCTGTCCTCATTCACTTTCTCATTATATGACACAAAAAGACATATAAAACCTTTCTTCGGTTTCATATGTCTTTTGTATTATTGATATTATACGTACTGTTTACACTATTTCTATTACTGCCGCACCACAGGAAGGAAGTTTCAACTTGCCGTCTTCTATCCTTACACCTTCCATATTATTAAGCAGTACTTGTCCTATCCCCTCTAAGGACAACCGCGTTTCTTCTTCGCCGTAATTTGTTGCAACAAGAATGCGCCGTTTTTTCTCCTGCAATTGTCTGTAATAAGCAAATACCTTATCTTCCTCCGTGTACGCCGGCACAAACTCTCCATAAGTAAATATTGCTTTATAATCTTCCGATTTTCTAACCGCTATCAATTTTTTATAGTAAGTAAATACAGAATTTTCGTCTTTTATCTCTGCTTCCACGTTATTATCCCTGTAATTAGGATTCACCTTCAGCCACGGAATTCCTTCCGTAAAACCAGCATTCTCCTTATCATTCCATTGCATCGGCGTCCTCGCGTTGTCTCTGCTGTGCTTGAAGCATGCCGTAAGCGCTTCCTCGTCGGACAATCCGGCTTTTCTTGCAATTTCATACTGGTTTATCGTTTCAATATCATTATATTCATCGATGCTGTCCATCATGCAGTTTTTCATGCCTATTTCCTGTCCTTGAAAAATAAATGGTATTCCGCGTAGCAGAATATATGCTGTCGCGAGCATCTTAGTTCCGTTATCGTTTTGCGCATAACGGGGCAGATAGGTACATGCTCCTCGCGGCTCATCATGATTCTCTATAATATTTGCAAGAAATCCTACATTCTGAAATTTCTTTTGAGAAGCAAAAACCTCATTCCTCCATTTTGCAAAATCATACTCAGGTGCATCATACCAGCCATGCCCTCCAAAGGTTATGGAAAGCGGGGAAAAGTCGAACATGGTAGAAAAGTGGCCTTCATCGCCAATAAATTCCCTTAGTTCATCCTCTTTCATATCAAATACTTCTGCCACCGTAAAAGCATGATGTCTATCGAAAGTTTCCCGCTTGAGTTCTCTAAGAAGATCTCCTACTCCTTCCGCTTCCTCTACCATTCTTGTGCACCTGACCAGACCATCCTCACCATCCGGCTCGTAAGAAGGGAAATCGAGAACCTTTTTAATATTAATAATCGCATCGATTCGAAATCCTGCCAATCCTTTTTCAAGCCACCAGTTAACCATTCGAAACAGTTCTTCTCTTACCTTAGGATTTTCCCAATTCAAGTCGGGTTGCTCCTTCGAAAACATATGTAGATAGTATAAATCGGTCCCTTCTATCTGCTGCCACGTGCTACCTCCGAAGTAAGACCGGTAATTACTGGGAGGATTGCCGTTTTTCCCTTTTCTGAAGTAAAAATAATCCGCGTAATCGCCGTAAGGATCCGCCAACGCCTTTTGAAACCACTCATGCTTATCGGAACAATGATTGATTACCAGATCCATGAGAATATACATATCTCTTTTCTTCGCTTCAAGGAGAAGCTCTTCGAAATCCTCCATAGTACCGAATATCGGATCAATTTTATAGTAATCCGAAATATCATACCCCTGATCCACAAAGGGAGACTGGTAAAGAGGAGAAATCCATATGATATCTATTCCTAAATCTTTAAGATAATCAAGTTTTTCAATGATACCCCTGATATCCCCTATTCCATCCCCATTTGTATCGTTAAAACTCTTGGGATATATCTGGTATGCTACCTTTTCATGCCACCATTGTTTTTTCATATTCATATAAATAACCATACCTTTCT
Organism: Clostridiales bacterium; assembly: GCA_012520655.1. Classification (GTDB taxonomy): domain Bacteria; phylum Bacillota; class Clostridia; order Lachnospirales; family Lachnospiraceae; genus Kineothrix. Next base: position 20,455 of record JAAYNW010000009.1, read on the forward strand.
ATTAATCTACAAGTTTGATTACATTATATGAACATATACCTTCCTATTCTTTATCTATTCTGACCTTTTATTACATTATTTTGACATTTCGCTCGGTATTCAGAGGGTGACAAACCCTTTTGCTCCTTAAAGCGCTTAATAAAATAACCAATATTGTCATATCCGCATTCCATCGCAATGTCAATAATTTTACGGTCGGTCTGCTGCAGATACCCTGCTGCCTTCTCAATCCTTACCTCATTGACATACATGGTAGGTGTCTTTCCTGTAACCTTTTTAAAATATCGGCAAAAATATTGTTCATTAATGCCGAGAAGCTCTGCCATATCCTTGCCCGTAATCCTTCTATTGAAGTTCTCGTGTATAAAACCGAGCACCTTTTTTATATTGTTGATCTTTTCACTATTATAGTCTCCGGTATTTTCCATATTGATAAAACTTCCGCTCTCATGAAGATACGCCAGAATCTCATAAAGATACGCCTTTACTTTCATGCGAGAAGCAGGATTTTCTTTTTCCGATTCCAGAAGAACAGCTTCGTATAGACGCTTTAACTCGTCCCATATTCCATCTTTCTTTGTAACAATTTGCGGAAATTGCATGCTTTTTTCCAAAAGAGGCCTTATAATCTGCAGCTGGACACCGTCCAAATATTCAAAGCTAAGCATTTTCATATCGAAAACAACCGCATTCTCCCGACATCCCGGTTCCCCCACTATGGAATGAATATCTCCCGACCCGATAAATAATATAGCAGGTCCTTGCAGCTTATACTTTTTCATGTTTATGTCCACGCTAAATCTGCCGCTTACAAGAAAAATAATTTCTGTTTCTTCATGCCAGTGAAGCTTTACCGTGAACCTTTCATCCGTCTTCTGCCAATATACGGCAAGAGGAAATTTTACCGTTCCATGAACCATATCCTCTTTCAAGCCGACCTTATTCATAATCCTTCCTTTCGCAGTCTCTCCTGCTTTAAAGTCTTACTCAGGCTTTACTATTCATCTTCTGATCCATCCAGAATCCGGAAGTTGTCACGTCCTTCTTCTTTTATCTGATATAACGCGTTATCCGCTTTTATAAACAGACTTTGCAGTGTCATCCCCGCTTTAGGTATTACACCGCTTATACTAAGTCCAATCGGACAAGGCATATCTTCATATCTATATTCTTTCATCCTCCGGCGAAGTTCCTCGATACGTTTTTCAAGCAACTCTTCTGCGGCCCCGGGACCTCGCACAAACATGGTGAATTCATCACCTCCCCAACGGCAGATAATCGTGTCCCCCTGAAAGATTTCCCGAATATTGTGCCCGATTGTACGCAATACATCGTCCCCGCACATATGCCCGTAATTATCATTAATTTGTTTAAACAGATCCACATCCATAAGCAGGAATACATTCTGCGAATATTCCTCCAGATTCTGCAGCGCCTGCATAATCAGAGTTTCAGCCCCCGCCCTGTTAAAAACCTGCGTAAGATTGTCATACTGCCCGATTTCTACCAATTTCTCCTGCGTTTGATGCTGCTTCTGGGCATCCACTAGAACACCGATAAGACGGTGTGGCCTGCGGTGCGACTCTTCACTGCCCACTACGATATATATCATACTGAACCAGTTCCATCCGTTTCCTTTCATACCACACTGAAACTCTGTCTGATAGGTTTTCCCCGGTTCGCTGTTCGTGCAGAATTTATCGAACTCTTCTCCTGTCAAAGTGATGCGGAGTGCTCTTTTTTTCAATTTTTCCCGAAGATTATCGACAACCTCCGGTATATCGATTTCATCACGTCTCTCTCCAAAAATAGTAAGCCTGTCATTCTGAAAATCATACTCCATACCGGCCTGTCCGAACGTGTCCGCAAGCATGCGGTAGCTTTGTTCATAAGCATGCATTTCGCTCGGCCGGTCCAGACGA
>JAAYNW010000010.1 GCA_012520655.1 Clostridiales bacterium
CAATGTAGTGGGAATCTTGCTCGCATATATGATTTTAGATTTAACAATAGTTCCTTTAGATAATGAAGTTTTCATTTTATATGATGAGGCAGCCGAATGCCTTTGGAAGATCCCTCTCATTGCAGCGCTGCTGCTGATAGGTGAATATTCTTCCATCTTCGTTTTCTGTCAGTACAAGAAAGTACTTATAGAAAGGGAGCGTGTAATAGCGAGAGAACAACAGTTAAAACAGCTTCAATATCGTTTTGAAGAGTCGCAGCTTCTATATGGGAATTTAAGAAGCCTCAGGCATGATATGAAAAATCATATGCAGACGATACAAGGGCTTGTCGCTGCTGGCGAGAGTAAACGAGCATCGGAATATGTGGAGAAATTGAACGATGCAATAGATGGAATTGATTGCAAATACTGCACCGGCAATGCCTTGTGCGATATTGTTTTAAATAATAAATACAGACAGGCAAAAAAGGATGAAATAAAGCTGTCGGTTAGCTTCCGGTTTGTAAACGGGATATCCGATTTTGATATGGGAATCATCCTATCAAACTTATGCGATAACGCAATTGAAGCATGCCGAAAGTTACCTGTATCTGATCGCAGAATTGAAATAACCCTTATGGAAAAGGGACCCTGTGTTTTGCTTACGGTTACGAACCCTTATGATGGAAAGCTATTATTTGATGTCGGTGAGGATTTACCGATGTCATGCAAGCAAAATGGTTCGGATGAAAAGGATATTAATAACAAGTCAAAGGAGCATGGGATTGGACTTCGCAATGTGTCGGCAATTGCGGATGCTTATTTAGGCAACCTGCAAATAGAAACCTCTGATCAAATATTTTCTGCAACAGTGATGCTGCAAAAAAGAAATGGCTGTCCGGTTACTACATAAATATATCCAGTCAACTCATGGTGGTTACTTTATAGAATGAATGACTCGATAACATATACAGAGATGAAGATATGAAGCCGGAGGTACCGTATATGAGAATTACATCAAGCATATTGCGAGGACATAGCAGCCGAATGAATTCAACGGCACATTTGTCAATAACAAGGAAGTCAAACAGTAAGAGTAAGACTTTACATCCGAATCCTTTGAGCAGAAGTACAAAAAATGCGAATGGGATAAATAAGACTACCGGATTGCTGCTGACTCAAAAAGCCAGTGCCCTTCAAAGTGCCGCAAGCACGTTGTCTGCAGATTCTGCAAACAATATTTATTCAAATGCAAGAAAAACAGGCTCAAAGACGGAACTTCTTAACCGAGCAAAGACATTGGTAAATGGACATAATGACACTTTAAGCAGTGTGTCTGCTTCGGATGCATCCCTTAGTAAGGCATATAGACGATTGCTTGCAAATACATCTATTGCATATAAAGATGCCTTGGCCGGTATCGGAATTACAGTAGGGAGTGATAGCAAGCTCAGTATTAACGAAGATGTTTTTCAAAAATCTACAATTGATGATATAGAAAAGGCTCTTGGAAAGGATTCGGATTTTACAAGCAGAGTAGAACAGATAGCAGGCAATATTGCCAAATATTCCGCAACCGATACATCAAGTGCATATGGTACATATGGAATTAAGCGTGCTAATAATAACTACTTGGCTTCACTGCTTTCCGGCAGATTTAATTTCTGGGGATAGTAATTACTCCGTTACCGTGTGTTTTTCATTAAGAGGATATTTGGAGGATATAGTTATGAGCGGTATGATGGTTAACAACAGTTTATATGCAATGAGATATGTCGCCGCAACACAAACCACTAACAGCAGAGAAGAAAAGATAGATAATTCATTCTCGGCTCAGATTAAAAAGAGTGGTGTAAAAAAGAACTCTACCGGTGCAACAGAAGATTATAAGAAACGACATCCGGAGCAGGCGGCACATGTGGATAGTCAGGTTCAGGCAGGAAAGAATGTTCTTAGAAAAAATGGTGTGGAAAATGTATGCAGGGAAAACATGACCATGGATGAATATAAGAAGTTCTTCACCGATTTGATGAACAGTATTCCATATGACTGGTCGCAGAAGAATGATGTGAATGTATGGTTCATAACAGAAGCCGGTTGGGAACAGATGAAAAATGATCCGGACTATGAAGCGTGGGTATTGGGATATACAGCGGAAGATAGAGCAGTAAATAACCCATATGTATCCATGCCTGGATATTCGCCGTCTTATCATACGGAACATTTTGGCGCATCTATAGATGAACATTTGGGGCAAGGCTTTAGTATGAGCAATTCCTCTATTAAGAAGCCATCAAATGATGAAGAATCCTGGTGGGAAAAGCGGCATAGAAAAATAAAGGAAATTATGAAACAACAGGAGGAAAAAGCTCAAAAGGAAGCAGCCGCAAGAAAAATTGATGCGGCAAGGCAAAGCTATGAAAGTGCAATTAACAAATTTAGTAATAGTATGATTGGATCAGGATACATAAAAGTTTAAGAAGTTGCCGATTGGCGGCTTCTTTTTTTGTAAAAGGTAAAAGTATTGCAAATTCATTCTGCTGTATATAAAATGATTATATATTGGGTCGGTTTTTAGTCAGAACCGATACGAAATTATATCTTTATCGTTTTCCCAAAAAGGGCAGACACGGTCAAGCATTTTTTATTCGGCCGTGGTATGCTGTTTTTTACAGAGAGGAAAATTATATGCATGCATGGAAAGCCATACAGAAAACGCTGGACCACATCGAAGAGCATATCGGCGAGGAAATTCAAATTGAGGAACTGGCAGAAATTGCCGCACTTTCGCTATTTTATTATCAGCGATTATTCACACGACTGGTAAAAACATCGATCCGAGATTATATTAAATTGCGTCGATTGGCAAGAGCTACCGTTCCACTGCGTGATACGAAAAAAAATATTATTGACATCGCAATGGAATATGGATTCGGCAGTCATGAAACCTTTACTCGTGCATTTAAGGAAACCTACGGCATCACTCCATCGCAGTATAGAGAAAAACCTGTTGATTTACAGAATTTTGACAAGCCCGATTTACTGCTTGGCTACATCGTAGTAGATGAAGGTGTGCCGCTGATTAGTGACGGATTGGTTCTGGAAATGAACCGTATATTTCTGGAAGAGACGATTTGTTTTCTTGGCGTGATAGGGTATTATCCGTTCAAACATGGGAAAATGCTCGGTGAAAGAACCGGTGTCGATGCGGTTGGTGAGATCTGGAGTAGATTTTTCAGAGAACTTCCGAATATTCCGTATATTTCTCAAGGACGTTTGATAGGTGTTTCTTATCACGGCGATGCGCCCGATGGTTATTCGAGTTATTTTATTGGTGCGGAAGTTGAAAAAGATGAGGAAAATCAAAACTATGCAAATTGGCAGCTGCCTGTACGGGAATATGTAGTCTGTAGCTTTGAGGCAGAGAATCGTGGCCAGATGAAAATTAGCATGGGGAAGGCGATGAAGTACACCCGATTTTGGTTAAAAAAGCATGGCTTAATTGCCGATGGATTTTTCCCTGAGATGTATTATCATAGCACGTCCGATATCGCTTATGTAGAGCTTTGGATTCCTTTTAAGAAAAGAGAAAAATAGTAAAATTTATGTAGGAGGAAAGAAAAATGAGTATGTATGAAGAAGGGTTAAAATTAATGGAGGAGAAATTCGGCAACGGCAAAGACAACATGATTTCGCTCGCGACAATTGCTATTGAGCCGAGTGCCGATGGAAACCCCTGCCCTAACGTCCGTGTTGTGGACGCTTATTATGAAGATGGCACATTTTACGCTGTTACATATGGGAAATCGAACAAGATGCAGGAAATTGCGCAAAACTCGGAGGTTTCGATTGCGGCTTGTCCCGAGATGTTCACTGCTTCCGGAGTAGGAGAAAACCTCGGTTGGGTGCTTGCCCCTCAGAATGCCGAGATAAGAAACAAGCTTCGCAAAGCTTTTTCCGAGTGGTATGACATGGCAAATAATGAAGAGGATGAAAACTGCGTCTTTTTAGCAATTCACCTCACGAAGGGAATCTTAAACATAAACCATTGGGAGAAGCTATATCACATGGATTTTGTCAATAAGACTTGCCACTAAGCAGATCAAAAAGGCTGTCGGGAATTAAACTTCCCGACAGTTTTTTAATTCCGGTGGGACTTATCACGCTGCTGGGAACGGTATCGTATAGGCTGGCACAGACAGGGGACAATAATACTCTGTATCGGGAGATTTCATCAGATGCAAATCAGACAATACGATAGCTGTTTTTAGGGAGATACAGGAAAAGGTTAATAACTTATCAAAACGTATGAGGGATATTACTGCGGGGGCGATTGGATATTTTCGGATATGAAAATCCGTAATCTTATAAATATAAAATATCAATAAATTACCAGGAATAATATTGATTATTATATCCATATATGTTATTAAATTATATGAAATAATAAAGAAATGTCTGACAATACGAAAGCAAAAGAGAAAATGCTTTGAAGAAGTTGTACTTTCTTTATATATAGTAGAGAATATAGTAAAGAGGGAGAAAAGCTATGAAGTTTTTTAAAATGAATACCATAAGCAAAAAAATCTGCGTTTTTATAATCACTATTATCCTTATAGCGTTAGTAGGTGTTTCTTCTATTAATTATCTCATAGCCCAACGGGAACTTTCCCGTTCCCACCAAATTATTCTAAAAAATGTAATAGAATCCTGCCTATTTGAAATCAATAAAATATATCGATACACTCAGGGAGAAAGCGGCTGGATGACAGAGGAGGAGGCGCAGCAGGCTTCCGTAAACGCTATCAGTGAAATGCACGGCAGCAGCGTACCGGATGCCACATCGAGTGCGACTTCGGCTGAACCGGCGGACTCGGGAACTGAGGCAGAAACGGCCGATGCGGTGTCTGCTGCTACCGCTGACGCTCAATATAGTTCACATACGCTCAATTTAGGGGATGGAGGATACTTTTTTATTGTTGATTCTGACGGAGATGTAATATTTCATCCCTTCTTAAGCGGTAATATTATGGATTTGAAAAGTAAAGATGGAAAACTGATTATTCAGGAACTTATACAGACGGCCAAAAGCGGAGGGGGCATGTTAGTATATGAACTGGAAGGGGAAGTCAGCAGCATTTCCGGAGAAAAAACGGTATATACTCAATACTTTCCTTACTGGGATTGGACGATTACGGCGGTAATCTATAACGATGCTCTCTTTAGAGGTACGCAGATCATGCTCCATTATAATATAGCGGCGCTGGTGATAATATTAGTGTTATCCTTGACAGTGGGAATATTGCTGACTCGAAGGATAACAAAGCCGATTAAGGTAATCTCCGGAATTTTACATAGGGTATCTCAGGGAGACCTGACAGTAGAGAAAATTAATATAAAGACGCAGGACGAGACCCGGTTGCTGGCGGATTCGGTAAATGTTCTTACCAATAAACTGAAGCGCATTGTTAATTCGATGATTTCCTCCAGCAATCGATTAAATCAATTCTCGGGAGAACTGAAAGAGTCTGCAGACAGTGTCGCTCATATGACGGAAGATGTTTCAAGGTCTATTTATCAAATGACCGAGCTTAGTGAGACACAGACTCAAAACACTTTAAAAGGTGTGGAAAATGTCAATTTGCTGGGAGAGGATATAAGGAAAACGGCAACCGCCAGCGAAAAGATGGAGCAGGCAGCGGAAAGGACGATAAGCTTAAAGGAACAGGGATTGACCTCGGTAAAAGGACTAAAAGAGGCTGGCAATGAAAATGACGACAATTCTAAGAAAATGGAACAGGTAATTAATGAAATACATAGTCATTCCGAAAAGATAAGCGAGATTGTAAATATTATTTCCAATGTAGCTGCTCAAACGAACCTTCTGGCCTTAAATGCGAATATCGAAGCTGCCAGAGCAGGAAAGGCAGGAAGCGGATTTGCTGTGGTTGCAGGAGAAGTTCGCACATTGGCTACGGAGACGACCAAAGCTGCGGAAGATATCAAAGTGAAAGTAGACGAGATGCTGAATCAGTCTAAAGAGGCAGTGAACTTTGTTAAGATAAATCGGATCGGAGTTGAAAATATTAATAGCACAGTATTCGAAACGGAAGATGTTTTTAATAAGATATCCGAAGAATTGCAGGTTTTACTGGAGGATATTCAGAGGATTGCAGGGCAGAATTATGAGACCAACCAGAAGAAGGACAACATTCTGGACATGCTAAACAGTATCACACAGGCAGCCGAGGAGAATGTATCGGCCATGGAAGAGATATCTTCCTCTGCAGAAGAACAAGCGATGACAGTAAATGAGATTACAAATAATATTTCCATGCTAAATGAAATGACGACAGAGCTGAATGAATTGATCAATACATTCCGGACTAAATAATATCCTATTAATAAAAAATCAGGGAAGAAATATTTATTTCCATCCCTGATTTTTTTGTCAACATTGCTTGCAGCAAATAGAACAATAAAACGGTTATAATAAAGTCGTTAAGTCAGAATAGGGAAGGGGCTATGGCTCGTCGGCAAACAATTTTTATTATTTGTTTTTTAGGGTTTTTGCTTTGATAATAAAATTAGAGCGTCAAAAGCCCTGTGGCATTTTTTTATAAAGAACATATGATAATGAAGAATAGTGTCGTATTATTGCAAGGAGAAATGAGGATGTGTGGTATTGGCGGTTTTTTTGATTCCGAAAATAATTATACAAAGCAGAGAGAATATTATATAAAAGTCCTTGAACGAATGAACTACATACAGAAGCACCGTGGACCGGACGAAGAGGGAATTTTTCTGGCTCCCCACATAGGCATGGCTCATGTGAGGCTTTCCATAATCGATCCGGAAAAAGGCAAGCAGCCCTTCCGGTATACGTCTGACGGACATACATGGACAATTATATATAACGGAGAACTTTACAATACAAGCGAACTTAGAGAGGAACTTATCGCAAAAGGCTGGGTATTCAGGACGAAAAGCGATACAGAAGTTATTCTTGTTAGTTATTTGGAACATGGGCCCGAATTTGTGAAGAAGCTAAACGGAATTTTTGCTTTTGCCATATGGGAGCCTATTGAGGATCAGGTCTATTTATATCGCGACAGAAGCGGAGTAAAGCCGCTTTTCTATAAGGCGGAGGGAACACATATTATATTTTCCTCGGAGATAAAAGGTGTCTTATCCTATCCGGGTATAAAACCAATATTAGATAAAAAAGGCATGAACGAAATATTTGGCATAGGACCCGCAAAAACATATGGAACCGGCGTCTTCGCAGGAATCGACGAGGTACTTCCCGGTCATTACCTCCGTTTCGGCAAAGGAGGATTGGTACAAAAGTGCTACTGGTCTTTGGTCAGCATGCCTCATGAAGACAGCTTTGACAAAACAGTGGAAAAAACGACAGAACTCGTAATCGACTCCATTGAAAGACAAATGGTATCGGATGTTCCTATCTGCACGTTTTTGTCGGGTGGTCTTGACAGCAGTCTGGTATCGGCGGTATGTGCGCGCAAACTGAAGGAAAAGGGAGAACGTCTGAATACATTTTCCTTCGATTTCATTAATAATGATGAATATTTTAAAGCTTCCTCCTTTCAGCCTACGCAGGATCGTCCATATGTGGAGCAGATGGTAAAGTATCTGGACTCAAATCATATGTATCTGGAATGTACGACGCTCAACCAGGTGGAACTTTTGAAGCAATCTGTTGACGCCAGGGACCTTCCGGCCATGGCAGATGTGGATTCCTCCTTGCACTATTTTTGTTCTCAGGTCAGCAAGTACAACAAAGTGGCATTGACCGGAGAATGTGCGGATGAGATCTTCGGCGGTTATCCGTGGTTTCACAAAGAGGAATGCTTTCATGCTCACACCTTTCCGTGGACGATGGACTTGGAAGCAAGAAAAGTTTTGTTGCGCGATGAGTTCGTAGAATATTTGAATATGGAAGAGTACGTGACGGAGGTCTATGAAAAATCCGTTGCGGAAACGCCGCGGCTCAAAGAAGATTCCGAGGAAGAAGCAAGGCGTCGGGAAATTTCTTATCTCAATCAAAAGTGGTTTATGCAGACTCTCTTAGACCGTATGGATCGCGCCAGCATGTATTCCGGTCTCGAAGCGAGGGTTCCGTATGCGGATCATCGGATACTGGAATACGTGTGGAATATTCCTTGGGATATAAAATGCCACGCCGGAGTAGTAAAAAGCCTTTTGAGAGAATGCGGAAAGAATTATTTGCCGGAGGAAATACTCTATAGGCGCAAATCCCCTTATCCTAAGACATACGATAAACAATATGAACAGCTTCTTGCCGAGGAGATGAGGAAGATTGTGCAGAACAGCTCTTCTCCCGTACTTAAATTTATCGATCCCCAAAAGCTGGAGAATTTCCTTCTTTCTCCTTCGGATTACGGCAAACCGTGGTACGGTCAATTAATGGCCGGTCCTCAGCTGCTGGCATATATGTACCAAGTCAATTATTGGATGGAGAAATATAAGATTGAGCTGCAGTGGTAGTCTATTTTGCAAAGAGCAGGAGGCAGGAAAATGAGTATAAACAGTACAGTCCTTGTCATCGGCGGGGACAGAAGACTTTCCTTTCTGGCAGAGGAGCTAACGAAAAGCTTCAGGAAGGTTATCGCCTATACAGTACCTGACCAATCTATCGAGAAGGCCTTTTCGCTGGCGGATATTATAGTTGCACCGGTGCCGTTTTCGAGAGACAGGATACATGTTTTCTCCGAAGAACAGGAAAAGGTTACGATACAGGATTTCTGCCGGTATCTGTGTCCGGGGCAAACATTGTATGCCGGAAACATCCCTGAAGAAGTTCAGCTTGAAGCAGTGCGTAAGAATATAACCTGCCGCGATTTTCTGAAGATGGAGTGGGTAGAGACCGAAAATGCACTGGCTACAGCAGAGGGAGCTGTTGCACAGGCAATTGCTCTCAGCGTTAATAATCTTCATGCCGGCAAATGTATGGTTCTCGGTTATGGAAGATGCGGAAAAGCGATTGCAAAATTATTAAAGCAATGGCAAATCGATACAACGGTTGCTGCGCGTCGCGAGTCCGTATTGACGGCGGCTGAGGAGGAAGGATATCATACGGTACTCTTGGAAAACATATCCGGAAAAATTGCGGATATGCGGTTTATTTTCAATACAATACCATCAATGGTATTGACGGAAGGCTTAATCGGGGTTCTCGAGAAGGATGCCGTCATTATCGACATAGCCTCAGCGCCGGGCGGAACGGATTTTGCAGCATGTGAGAGAGCAGGAATAACTGCGGTGCTGTCACTCGGCATTCCCGGAAGATATTCACCGAAAACGAGCGCGGAAATTTTGCTGGATGCAATTCTTATGGAAAGGGAAGAAGTGGTGTAAGTATGAAATTAAAAGAAAAAAACATCGGGTTTGCTATTACCGGATCCTTCTGTACCTTCGATAAAATATTAAAGGAGCTGGAGAACGTTAAAGAGGAAGGTGCGAATATTGTTCCGATACTGTCTTTTAATGCAGGTTCCATGGATACCCGCTTCGGGAAGGCGGTCGATTTTAAACAAAAATTAAAGGAGATTACCGGAAATGAAATTATTCTCACGATTGAAGAAGCTGAACCGTTGGGACCAGGAAATCTTTTGGATATTTTGATAATAGCTCCATGCACAGGAAATACTCTCGCCAAACTGAGTGCCGGAATTACCGACACCCCGGTTCTGATGGCGGCAAAGGCCCATATGAGAAACAACAAACCGCTGGTAATTTCTATTTCCACTAACGATGCCCTAGGCTTGAACTTTACCAATATCGGCACGCTGATGAACACAAAAGGTATTTATTTTGTTCCGTTCGGGCAGGACAATTTTATGCAGAAACCAAAGTCTATGATTGCCAAAACCGAATGGATCATTCCTGCTTTGGAAAATGCATTGGAAGGAAAACAGATTCAACAATTGATATATTAAAAAAGTAAATATTATTTTTTCTCCTCTAAAGTAATTTAAAAAAAAACCGATACTAATAATAAGATATCAGTGATAAATTATGAAAGGAGGAGTGAAATATGCGTATAGAAGCTTATTCGCAGGTTCAGCAGATATATAAGAAAGAGAAAATCGACAAGAGCCAGAAGATAATGAGTGCGGGTGTATCGGATCAGCTTGAGATTTCCAGTATAGGGAGAGAATATCAGATCGCAAAGCATGCAGTAGCGGGCAGCGCAGATATCAGAGAAGAAATAACGGCTCCTCTCAAGAAAAGTATTCAATCGGATACTTATGAGGTGAGCATAGATCAATTTACTGATAAGTTATTGCAGAAGTTTGAAGAAATGAGGTAGTCCCGTGGCAAGTTTAATGGAGAACCTGATAGATATATTGGGTAAATTGTGCAATGAGTATGAAAACTTGCTGGGACTTTCCACAGACAAGACACCGGTCATTATTTCCGGCGACTTAAAAAAGCTATCAAAAATCACGGATGAAGAACAAATCGTTGTAAGCAGAATAAATCATTTGGATCATGAAAGACATGAAGTGATTCGTGATATTGCCAACGTAGTAAACAGGGATGTTGAAGATTTGAAGCTTATTAGTATTATTCAGATGCTTGAACCAAGACCGGCAGAGCAGCAGAAGCTGGCAGCAGTTTATGACAGGCTGCATGAATCCGTCCGGAAGGTGCAGAGGGTAAATTCCCAAAACCAGGAATTACTATCCAGTGCACTGGAAATGGTCGAGTTTGAAATAAATATGATCCAGGCGATAAAAGCAGCTCCTGAGACCGCCAATTACAATAAAGGCGCATATAATGCCGGAAGCGTAATAGGGGTAGACAGAAGCGGATTCGATGCAAAACAATAATCCCAGAGCGAGGTAATATCATATGTCATTATTCGGAAGCTTATATGTCGGGGCATCCGGCTTACAAACAAGTCAAAATGCGCTTAATACGACGGCGCACAATATGTCTAACGTAGATACCACAGCGTATACCAGACAGCAAATCCTGCTCAGTACGAGGAGCTATAATACTCTTTCGGTCAACGCCTCCGCTGTTGCATATCAGCAGTCCGGTCTGGGCGTACTTTATTCCCAAACAAGACAGGTTAGAGATGTATTTTTGGACAAAACATATCGTAAAGAATCCGGGCGCAGTGCTTTTTATGAAGTAAATACGCAGGCCATTGAGGAAATAGAAGACTTGTTCGGCGAATTCCAAGGAGTGGAATTCTCAGAAGCTTTGGAGAATCTTTGGACCGCTATTGAAGAATTGGCGAAAAACCCGACCGAGTCCACGAATCAGAATTTATTCGTGACCCGTTCCAAGGAATTTCTGGAAAGAGCGTCACTCGTTTATGGAGGACTTTGCGACCAACAGGACAACCTGAATATTCAGGTAAAGAAAAATGTCGATGCAATTAATGATTATGGAAATCAATTAATTGAAATAAATAAGAAAATATTGAAAATAGAAGCCGGAGGCCTCGAGAATGCCAACGACTTAAGAGATAAAAGAAACCGGATACTTGACGAACTTGCCAAATTTGGAAATATCGATTATGCGGAAGATATGTACGGCGTGGTAACTGTAAAGTTTGAAGGTATCGATTTTATAAGCTCGGACAGCATGAATAAGCTGGAATTGTATGAGGACAAGACAACAGGGTTTTATACTCCTTATTGGTCACAGCTGGCACGCTATAAAACCAATGCCTCAGGGGAAAAAGTGCTGGATCTTGCAGCTTCCAGATTATATGACCCGACACAGACCATATCCTCCGATCTGAATACGGATATAGGCTCAACGAGAGCGATATTGCTTGCAAGAGGCGAGAAGCGGGCGACCTACAAAGATGTGGAGGATGAAAAGCATTATAATACGAATATAGCCCAGTCGCTTTTGATGAATGTACAGGCTGAATTCGATCAGCTTATTAAGAAGATTACTTCCACGATTAACGATGTGCTTAAGTCGGCTGCGGAAAGTGAACCGAGCAGCGATTATTTGAAGGATGAAAACGGCAATCCGTATCAGATGTTCGAACTGATTTCAAATGATCCGAATGTAGGATTTACTATCGGTAACATCGTTATAAATGAGGAACTCGTGGCAGAGCCGGCTCTGCTTTCCTTCAGGCTCCAGGATGGAAAAGAAGATATGGTCACCATGAAAAAGCTTGTGAACGCTTTTTCCGAAGAGACGCATACGCTCAATCCGAATCTGAAGACTAAGACGAATCTCATGAAATATTATTCGAGTTTAATCTCTCAGGTAAGTAATACGGGTGAAGCGAATAAGGATATTGCCGCGGCACAAGCCAACACGGTAAATGAAGCTTTTTCTACGAGAGAGCAGGTAGTGGGTGTGTCTTCCGATGAGGAGATGGAATTTATGATTAAATTCCAGAATGCCTATAATGCAGCCAGCAGATATATTAACGTAATTAATGAGATGACGGAGCACATTATTAATACATTGGGAAGGTAAGGTGAGCTAAGATGCCCTCACAATTTTTTGGATTGACAATTTCAGCATCGGGACTACGGGCGGCGAATGCAGCCCTTAATACTTCGGCAAATAATGTTTCTAATGTAAATACGGACGGTTACAGCAGGCAGAAGGTAACGCAGGAAGCGGCCAACGCTCTGCGAGTATTTGCCACATACGGATGCGCGGGGGCCGGTGTAGATACGGTGGCAATCGAGCGCATAAGAGACAGCTATTATGATATGCGATTCCGCAATAATAATTCTACTCTTGGTATATATGATATAAAGAAGTACTATACGGATACACTGCAGCAATACTTGGACGATGACGGAACGTCGGGGTTCGGAACCATCTATAGCTCTTTTTGGACAACCTTGCAGGCTGTTTCCACCAACTCCAGTAGCACTGACGGCAAGGCGCAATTCATAGCGGCGGCACAGAATCTGGCAGAATACTTTAACAATACGGCAGGTAACCTGAAAGAATTGCAGAAAGATGTCAATTCCGAAATAAAGCTCAGAATTGATCGAATTAATTCTCTTGCTACGGAAATTGCCACATTAAATAAACAGATAAATGTAATAGAGATGACGGGAGCAGCAGCCAACGAGCTTCGGGACAAAAGAGATTTGATGTTGGATGAGTTGTCAGAAATTGTGGATATAAAGACACAGGAAGTTGCTGTTACCGATGCCAACGATCCCACCAGGGAAACGGGGGGAACGAGATTTATAGTGTATATCGCCGGCGGACAAACCCTGGTAGATGGAAATGATTACCATACGCTAGAATGCGTTTCCAGAGCTAGTAACGAAAAAATAAATATGACTGACGCGGATGGATTATATGACATTTACTGGGATAACGGCAATGACTTTAACTTGAATAATGCGTCTTTGGGCGGCGCTTTAAAAGGCCTTGTGGCAATGCGCGACGGCAATAATAATCAGGCGTTTGCAGGTACTGTAGTCAATGTGGGAAGAACGGCTAACGGTCAGAATGCAGAAGTGACGGTTAAAGTGACGCAGGAATATTTGAAAGATATGAATAAGTGCAACCTTTCCGACACAGGAGGGAGCATTGTTATCGGCAATACGGTTTATTTTTACAAATCATGGGAATTCGATAAAGCGACATCCACCTATAAATTCGAAATGGATGATGCGAAATGCGACACAATTGTAGATATGTCCAAGATTGCCAAAGAGGCGGAAGTCGGAAGCAATGTTAATTATCAGGGCATTCCTTATTATTTGTCTCAGATGAATGAGTTTGTACGTGCATTTGCCGCTAAGGTGAATGAGATATTTATGAGTGGTTACGGTAAAAATGGTTCAACCGGAGAAATATTTTTTACGGCGGCCAAGGCAGTGTCAGGCAACAGCATCATCGATTCTCAATATGGCTCGCCGGATTTTCTCAGTGATGATAACGGGTACTATGAAATGACTGCGTTCAATCTCCAGATAAGCAATAAGCTGTCAGCGAATGCAGATTTGCTCGGAACGCGGTCCAGCGCGAGTGTAGGTGTGGAAGAGTGTGGAAAGGTTACCGAACTGCTGGAAACATTAAAGGATAAGAGCAAGTTCAGCTTCCGCAATTCCACGGCGAGCGAATTTCTGCGGTGTATTTTGTCCGATGTAGCCTTAAATGCAAGCAATGCGGAAACATTTTATGATACGTATTATGGAATTGCGACAACTATTGAGAATCAGCGCTCTTCCATTTCGGGCGTGGATGAGGACGAGGAAGCGACAAATATGGTGCGATTCCAGAACGCATATACACTTTCTTCTAAAATGATGCAGGTATTGACAGAAGTATATGACCGTTTGATTCTTGAGACAGGAGTGTAAAACGATATGAGAATGACAAATAAAATTATGCAGAATAATTCTCTGTATAATATCAATAATAACAAGGTGTTGCAGAATAAACTGAGTACGCAGATGTCTACACAGAAAAAGATAACAAGACCGTCGGATGATCCGGTTATTGCTATCCGCGCGCTGCGGCTTCGAAGCGATGTGTCGCAGATAACGCAATATTATGGAAAAAATGTTCCGGATGCGGAAAGCTGGTTGAAGGTTACTGCGGATGCGTTGAATACGACAACCGATGTTATTGATGACATGCTGCAGCAATGCAACAAGGGAAGCAATAAGGATCTGGGAGTAGAGAATCTGGATATTATAGTTACGCAGCTGAAATCCTTAAAAGATGAGTTTTATGCAACGGGGAACGTGGATTATGCCGGACGGTACATATTCACCGGATACCGCACGGATACAACTTTAACTTATACGGAAAATACTACACAGGATTTCAAGATTACCGAACAGATAAATGTATCGGCAATCGATATGATTAGTTATACGAGCATCGGTGCTTTAAAAGGCATATCTTCGGTGAATTATGACCCGACAGATACAGGCACTGTTGCGATTAGCGATACTACCATAAAAAATAGCGATATTCACCGCATCAGACTATCCTATGACGACTTAAAAGACGGAGCGGTTCCTAACGTGAAAAAGGTGGATTCCACTACGACCCCTCCAACGGAAACCGACTTGTTTGCTACTGCAATCAAGACGATGTCAGCATCGGCGGCTCCGAGCCCTTATGCTAATCCGTATGAATATGTTTTGGACAATCCCGATGAAGTGGTATTGATTCCGGAAACCGGAGAGCTTCTTATAGGGGAAAACGCGTATGCAAGTATTTCCGCAGTTTCTACAAGCACGGAAATAAGAGTAACTTATGAAAAGAACAAATGGGAAGAAGGAGATTTGCGGCCGCAGCATTATTTCGCATGTACGGATCAGACGACGGGGGTACAGTATAATGAAGGTTATTTGACAGGCGAAGGCGCTTTGCAGATCATCCAGTATGATGTGGGGTACAATCAGAAGATTCGCATTAATACTACAGCTGATGAAGTGTTTACCTTAGATGTCGACAGGAATATAGATGACCTGCAAAACGCACTTGCTGCCTTGAAGGAAATCGGCCAAAGTAAAACTAATCTGGACAACATGCTGAAAGGTATGAAAGAAGGCGAAACCGGTTATGATAAACTGAAGACCACCGCTGAAGCGGCAGATAAGGCTTATACATATATCCGTGAAAATATGCAGAAAATGTTTGAAGGTCTGCTGACTAAGTTAAACGGGACGTTGGATAATACGAGTGTGGCTATCACGGACAATGGTACGAGAGGAAGCCGTCTCGATTTAATATCGAACCGCCTGATGAACCAAAAGACCACATTCCAGACATTGCAGTCATCCAATGAAGATGCGGATATTACGGAAGTGACGATACAGCTCACGAGCATGAATTATTCTTATCAGTCAGCACTGCTTGCCACCAGTAAGATTATGCAGAATTCACTGATGAATTATATTTAAGGAGAAGGTATGATAATACAAACAAAAGTATTTGGAGAGATTACAATTGATGATGATAAGATTATTACATTTCCCAAAGGGATTGTAGGATTTCCCGAATTGACGGAATTCGCTATGGTTCACGACAAAGAAGCGGGAGCAGGTTCGATTCATTGGCTTCAATCGTTACAAGAGCCGGCTTTTGCAATGCCTGTTATGGATCCGTTGCTTGTCAAGGAGGACTATAATCCGGAAGTGGAAGAAGAGTGGATGAAGCCCCTTGGAGAACTCAAGCCGGAGGAATTGCTGGTTCTCGTAACCGTTACTGTGCCCCAGGACTTAACCAAAATGACTGTGAACTTAAAGGGCCCCATTGTTATTAACGCTGCAGAGAGAAAAGCATGTCAGGTAATTATAGAGGGAGATGAATTTCAGGTTAAATATCCTATTTACGATATCCTTCAGGCAAAGAAAGTGGGTGAATAGATGTTAGCCTTATCCAGAAAGAAAAACGAAGCTCTGATTATTAACAATAATATTGAAATTACGATTCTTGAAATTAAAGGCGAACAAGTAAAGATAGGCATTACGGCGCCAAAAGAAGTACCTATATACCGCAAAGAAGTATATGTGCAGATACAGGATGAAAACAAAGCAGCCGTCGATGTGGAAAGCATGGAAGCGTTCAAGAAGTTATTATTTTAATTAGAATTATTATAAAAGGGTTCTGTACTAAATGGTCGGTGCAGAACCCTTTTTCAAAATAAATCTTAGGAAATATTTGATGTATTGGATAAAAGGGGGTAAATTATTGAAAAATTAATCCGATATATTTAATGAGTGTATGAAATAAATTTTTCTGGGAGTTAAGAAAGTGTTATAGCACCCAATTATCACACGGAGGTGATTGTAATGGCAATGGAACCATTGGGAAGTATTAGAAATATTCAGACACAAGTAACACAGAAGCCGGTAGAAAGCAAACAGATTGCGGAAAACACGGAAGTTTTCTCGTCCGAATCGGTAAATATGACGGCAACAGCCTCTGCCAAAGCGGAAAACAAAGATTTAACCAGTTCGGGTATGGATATCAGAGATGCGCGGCAGGCAGAAAATGAAAAAATTAAAAAAACAGTGGAACAGCTTAACAAGAAGATGCTTCATTCCGAGGCAATATTCGGCATTCATGATGAAACGAATAGAGTTATGATTAAGATTGTGGATAGAGATACGAAGGAGGTAATCAGGGAATTTCCGCCGGAAGAGACTTTAGACATGATTGCGAAGGTGTGGGAATTGGCAGGCATCATGGTAGATGAGAAGCGATAGGAGGGTAGTCATATGCCTATAAGGATTACAGGTATGAACTCCGGATTGGATACGGAGGCCATTATTACGGAATTGATGAAAGTTCAGAAAACCAAAGTCGATAATGTAAAGAAGCAGCAGACTAAGCTGCAGTGGAAGCAGGACGCATGGAAGGAACTGAATACCAAGGTATATAGTTTCTTTAACAGTACTCTTAACAACATGAGAACGTCATCTGATTACAGTAAGAAGACGACGGATATATCCGATTCGTCTTTGGTCAAAGTCGTGACCGGCGATACAGCAATGAACGCTGTGCAAAAGCTGTCTATTACAGAGTTGGCAGCGTCGGGTTATTTGACGGGAGGCCAGCTGACCGGAAGTAATACTAAGAACAGTAAGCTGACAGACTTAGGCATTACGGCGGGCAGCTCCTTTAGTGTTACGGTAAACGGTAAGACTACGGATATAACAGTAACCGACAGTATGACGATAGGAGGGCTCATAACAAGCCTTCAGGGAGCAGGTGTCGATGCGAACTTCGATGAGAAGAACCAGAGATTTCATATAAGTTCCAGAAAGAGCGGAAAAGATAATGATTTTGCGATTACGGCTTCGAATGCGAATGGTATGGATGCACTGAGCAAATTGAAGATTCTTTCTTTTGATGAAAACGCAATTGCGGAGTATGAAAAATACAGTTCCATGACGGCGGCAGAGAAGCAGACGGCCGTTGATGCCGAGGTGGCCACTCGTCTGGCATCCTATTTGAAACAGAAAGCAAGTCTGACGGAGACTTTAAATTCACTGCAGGAAAAGTACAATGCTGCGGCTGAAGCGGATAAAGAAGCCATTCAAAAGGACATAGATTCCACGCAAGCCTCTCTTGCCGAGGTGGAATCCTATATCGGCGCGGATGGCAGCAGTGCCAGCCAAAAGCTTATAGATGAGGCCGATGCTAAGATTCAAGCCAAAATTGATGCGGCTACCGCGGCACTAGCTGGCGGTATGACGGGCAGTGATGTAGTGAGAATCGGCGGTAAGGATGCGGCGATAACTTTAAACGGAGTGAAATACACCTCCACCAGCAATGTTTTTGAGGTCAATGGGCTTACTATAACGGTATTGGGCGGAGAAGGCAAGGAAGTAACCTTATCGACAAGACAAGATACCGACGGCATTTATGATATGATTAAGAAGTTTATTAAAGAATATAATTCTTTAATAAATGAAATGGATAAGCTTTATAATGCGGAAGCGGCAAAGGGTTATGAACCGCTTACCGATGACGAAAAGGAAGAGATGTCCGATTCGGAAATAGAGAAATGGGAAACCAAGATAAAGGATGCTATTTTACGCAGAGATTCTAACCTTTCGACGATAGCTTCCAGTTTTAAGAGCATTATGCTTGCCGGAACGGAAGTAAACGGCAAGAAAATGTATCTTTCGGATTTCGGCATAGAAACATTGGGATACTTCGCTTCTCTTGATAACGAAAAAAATGCTTATCACATTGACGGTGACGCGGATGACAGCAATACGAGCACGAAAGAGGACAAATTGAAGGCAGCAATTGCTTCCGATCCTGATACGGTTATTTCTTTCTTCTCGCAGTTATCACAGAATCTCTACAGTAAATTGAGCAGCCTTACATCGAGTACAGATTTAAGAAGCTTTGGGTCGATATATGATGACAAAAAGATGAAAGAGGATTATAGTAACTATAAGACCAAGATTAAAACGATGGAAGAGAAGCTCAAAGCTATGGAAGACAAGTGGTATGCTAAGTTCTCCGCGATGGAAACAGCCTTAGCTAAGCTTCAATCGAATCAAAACGCAGTAACGAGTTTATTAGGAGGACGATAAAAAATGGCATTACCAAGAGGATATGCACAATACAACAATAGCAAGATAATGACCGCTGCGCCGGCAGAATTGACGCTGATGTTGTATGATGGAGCGATTAAATTCTGTAATATTGCCATTGCAGCGATTGAACAGCATGATATTGAAAAGTCGCATATCAATATTATCAAAGTGGAGAAGATAATCGATTATCTTCAGAGCACTTTGGATATGAAATATCCGGTGGCGGAGCATTTTGAAAATATGTATAATTATTTTCAAAGGCGCTTAATAGAAGCGAATTTAAATAAAGATGCGGAAATTTTAGAGGAAGTGTGCACCCATCTTCGTTCCGTAAGGGATACATGGAAAGAGGTAATGCGGGTTAATAAAGAAAAGGTGTAGTATGATAGAAAACTATCTTCAGGTATTAGAGGAAAGCCTTCTTAAGAAAAAAGAAGTACTGCTCGCTATAGAGGAAATGAATAGAGAGCAGGAGCAAATATTGAAGGATGAAAACCCATCCATGGAGGCTTTCGACGAAAGCATAGACAAAAAAGGCTTGCTGATCGAAGAGCTTAGCCGATTAGATGACGGATTTGAAACGCTGTATGAACACATAAAAGAGCAGCTACTGCACAATAAGGACGAATATAAAGGTCAGATTGCGCGTCTGCAGAAGCTGATAGCGGAAGTGACGGATAAAAGTGTGACCATACAGGCGCAGGAAGCCAGGAACAAGAAGAGTGCCGAGAAATATTTTGCAAAAGCGAGACGGGAATTAAAAAGCGGCAGAGTGAATTCCAAGGCGGCGCTTGATTACTATCTCAATATGAATAAGGCTCAAATAGCGAATCCGCAATTTATTGACAAAAAAAAATAAAAAATTTGTATTAAGGTATAAAGTATTTTAAATCCGCTCCGATATATATTACAAGTAAACAATTACTTAGCAAACATAATATTTTATAGGGAAGCGTACGGTCCGGGTAAAATATTATAAAAAAAGTGGCAGGGAAGCCACTACATATTCAAGGAGGAATATATTATGGTAGTACAACACAATCTTACAGCAATGAACTCTAACAGAATGTTAGGAATCACAACAAACACACAGGCAAAATCTACTGAGAAATTATCATCCGGTTACAAAATTAACCGCGCAGCAGATGATGCAGCTGGCCTTTCTATCTCTGAAAAAATGAGACGCCAGATCAGAGGTCTTTCACAGGCTTCTACCAATGCTCAGGACGGCGTTTCCTTAGCACAGACAGCAGAAGGTGCTCTTGCAGAAGTTCAGGACATGCTTCAGAGAATAAACGAGCTTTCTGTAAAATCATCTAACGGTACTTACACAACAACTCAGAGACAGTATATTGCTGATGAAATCAATCAGTTAACATCTGAAATCGACAGAGTTGCTACTACAACTAAGTTCAATGATATGCTTTTATTCTCCGCTGATGCTACATTTAATTTGCAGATCGGTGCTGAGAAGGGTGAACAGTTGTCTCTTACTACAAAAGCGATGACATCTACTGCTTTAGGACTTTCAGCAACTGCATTGGCTTGGTCTACAGATACAACAGGTTCAACATCAGCAGATTACATTCCTACAATCAAAACTGCTCTTGAAAGAGTTGCATCTGCACGTTCTTCACTTGGTGCATACCAGAACCGTTTAGAGCACACGATCAACAACCTGGATAATATCGTTGAGAACACTCAGGCAGCAGAGTCCAGAGTACGTGATACGGATATGGCTACAGAGATGGTTAAATACTCTAACAACAATATCCTTACTCAGGCAGGTCAGGCAATGCTTGCTCAGGCTAATCAGTCCAACCAGGGTGTATTATCCTTATTACAGTAATATTTGTTGCCTTACCAAGAGGATTGACACTTGTCAATCCTCTTTTTCTATATAGATTTGATTAATTATAAAATAGCAATTTGGAGAATCGGAATATGATGGAAGTATTGTTTTTGGAATGGGACGGATTCGGACAAGAGTATGTAATAAAGGAATTAAATAAATGCGGATGTAAGATAACCACATATGCATGGAATATAAAAGAAGAAAATATGAGAGAAAATGAAAAGCTGAGGTGCAGCCTGGAAGATTTATTAAGAGAAAAAACATACCATTTTGTATTTTCTCTTAATTTCTTTCCGGTTGCCGCCCTTGCATGCTACAATTGCGGCACAAAATATGTAGCGTGGGTATATGATTCTCCCTTTTTATTGCTTTACTCTAAATATCTATCCTGCTCCACTAATTATGTATTTCTTTTTGATTATTCTTTATATAAAGGTTTTTGCGAACATGGAATAAAAACTGTTTACTATCTACCCATGGCGGCTCCTGTGGAATATTATGATAATATTTATAACGGACAAACGGCACAAGAGACCTATTCGAGCGATATTTCTTTTGTGGGTTCCACCTATCAGGAATCTAACCAGAACTTTATGAAGCTTCTGGATGGACTTGATGATTATACCAAAGGGTATTTGCAAGGGATTATGAATACGCAGCACGAAATACAAGGAGGTTTTATTCTGGAAGAACTGCTGGATGAGTCGATTCTCGAGAAGCTGCGTGCGATTTGTCCGATAGAAAGAGGAGAAGACGAATGGGAGACAGATGCATGGATATATGCAAATTACTTTTTGGCCAGACATATAACCGGTAAGGAAAGGGTGAACGCATTAAAGCTCTTGGCCGAAGAACATCAAGTGACGTTGTATACTCCCGATCATACGCTTTGTGTCCGGGGAGTAAACAATAGAGGGGTTGTAGACTACGAGAAAGAGATGCCTCTTGTATTTAAAAACAGCAAGATTAACCTGAATGTGACGCTAAGGAGCATACATACAGGGATTCCGTTAAGGGCAATGGATATTATGGGGTGCGGAGGATTCCTTCTGACGAACTATCAAGAGGATTTCTTGAATTTTTTTGTTCCGGGAGAGGATTATGTCTACTATACAGATGATGAAGAAATGCTTGAAAAAGCAGCTTATTATCTGGAGCATGAAGAAGAAAGGAAGCAGATAGCCCGAAACGGTTATAATAAGGTTAAGAAATCTCACACATATTACCACCGTATCCTTACTATATTGGCAGTCATATTTAATGAAGGTGAAGCGGAGATTTTTGATACGATACAGCAGTTAGAGGATGTGAGAGTAAAGAACGGGAACATATGCTGGCATCAAAGCTTATGTCATTATATGAATAATCCTGAGGAACTGAAAGCGGATACTGCTGACGGGCTTTTTGATCTGATGGGACAGGAAAAAGAACTTTTTTTCAGGTTAAGAGAACAGCTGACGGATTATATAAACCGATTGCTGAGCAAGCAATCCATAGAAGCGTGGGGGGAATTGGTTATATGGTACAACCGGAATTTTTCCAAGGAACTGAGGGCCGTTTTTTGGGAATTTGATTATTTATATGCATTCATAAATATATATATTGAAGAATTAACCGATTATTATAAGTCGGGAAAAGAGCCGAGTGTACTTCAATACAGCAGCATAGAGGAACTGTGCCGGATTTATCTGGAGACTCTTTTTTACCTTCGTAGGATAGAATATGGAATAAGTCCGGAGAACGAAGAAGAGGTAATAGACTATATTCGGACCAAAAATTTGTCCGAGATTGCTGTTAGCAATATATTGCAAAGAGGACGTATATATGACAAAGGTAAGGTAAAAGAAGGTATACAGGAGCTGTGGGAGCGGTATGGGAATAAATGAGAATAAAATATGTTTTATTATCTGTGTGAATGATGGACTTTTCTTTGATGAATGTATTAGATATATAAATTGGCTGGAGAAGCCGGAGGGAATGGAAGTAGAGCTTGTGGAGGTAAGAGATGCGGTATCTATGACTTCCGGTTATAATGAAGGGATGAACAGCAGCGATGCGAAGTATAAGGTGTACATGCATCAGGATGTGTTTATCGTTAATAAACATTTTATTTACGATATTATGCAAATATTCAGTCGCGATTCACAGATTGGAATGATTGGGTTAGTAGGCTGCCTGCATATGCCGAAGGACGGCATTATGTGGCACGGGAAGAGGGTTTGTGAAGGAGAAAAAGAGATACCGGAAAAGTCCGGATATGAGGTGGGCAAGGACGGTTACTGGGATGTGGATGCCGTAGACGGGCTGCTTATGGCCACCCGGTATGATTTGCCGTGGCGGGAAGACATATTTGACGGATGGGATTATTATGATATATCTCAATGTTTTGAAATGAAAAGAAAAGGGTATTCGATAGCAGTACCCTTACAGAATCAAAATTGGTATATCCATGATGATAAGGAGGTAATCAATCTTTGGAATTATGATAAGTACAGGCGGCTGTTTCTTGAGGAATACGGGAAAGAAATAACGGAAAGGAATGAAGGAAGATGACAATATTGTTAGTGGGATGGGATAGCTTTGGATTGGCATATATTGTTGAAACCTTTATTGAAAAAGGATATGTTGTAGATTTTTTTGATTTTCCAATTCAGGAACAAAATCCACGTCATAACCCCCAGATGGGAGAAAAGCTTATAAATCGACTTGTTCAAAATGATTATGCATTTGTATTTTCTATCAACTACATACCGGTAGTATCTCTGGCCTGCAATGCCTGCAGGGTAAAATATGTTTCTTGGACTTATGACAGTCCGTATGCGGCGTTATATTCAAGAACGATATCCTATCCTTATAATTATGCCTTTATATTCGATATGGATACATACCTGGATTTGAAAAGGAAAGGGGCCGAAACGGTATATTACCTTCCTATGGCAGCTCCGGTAGAAATATATGATAGTCTGGTGCCGACCGAAGAGCAAAGGGCGGAGTATACATCGGATATAGCATTTGTAGGATCGACTTATAATGAGAAGAAAAACCGACTGTATGAATATACAGAGGGAGTAAGTGAGTTTTCCAGGGGATATATGGAAGGGATTATGCAGGCCCAAAAAAGAATATATGGAAAATTCATTCTGGATAAAATGTTAGTACCTATAATTCCTGAGTTAGAGAAAGTCTGTCCGGTTCCCTTATACCCGGACGATACGCGCACTCAAGAATGGTATTATGCGAGATATTTATTAGCCAGAAAGGTTACGGCAATGGAACGGGAGGAAGTCTTACAGATGTTAGGGAAGAAGCATCAGGTGCATTTATATACCCACTTGAAGACCCCCGAACTGACCAACGTAATAAATAAAGGGTATGCAAGTTCGTCACATGATGCAATTCTAATTTATAAGTGCGCTAAAATTAACCTCAACATTACGCTCAGAAGTATAGTGACGGGAATCCCTCTTAGGATAATGGAAATCATGGGAAGCGGAGGGTTTGTAATCAGTAATTATCAAGAGGATATCTTGCAGCATTTTGTTCCCGGAGAAGATATCGTATTGTATAGTGATTATGAGGATTTAAAGAAAAAAGTAGATTATTACCTTACTCATGAGGAGGAACGCAAGCAGATAGCCCGCAACGGATATGAAAAGGTAAAGATGTATCATACATACGATAAACGCATTGATGAGATTCTACGGATTATTAATGATTAATAAATTAATCAGATAAATTTTATTATGCGAATAAACCTTTGGAATAGAAAATTATCTTGGCGGCTCGATACAGAATTGTAAGCGCCTATTTAACAAAGCGGCAAGAAAACAGAACGCACTGTTAGACATGAGCAGTCCGCTGCACATGCTCATCAGTTGTAAATCGATATAGTTGGAGCCTTGTGTATTACCTTCTATGAATACTATGTTTGGTGAAAGCGTTAATCCTAAAGCTTCGGAATTCGTGCGGCACCAAGCAATATCGTCGGAAAAAACAAAAAAAACAGCAGAAGGATGTTCTTTTGTTAATTTTTCCATTGATTTAAGATAATAAGTATCGGCCAGCGCCCAGCCGATATCCACATAATCGCCCCGGCGTATATGTATGCCGATTGATTGGGAAGATAAGATGCGGGATGCATAAGCTTTATTCCTCTCATCGGTTATTTCCGGAAAGGATAGTTCCTTTTCCAATATATGGCGGTAAGTTCTAAACCATTTTGTGTTAATCCAATAACCGTGATAATAGGTAACTTCACCCGGAAATTTTATTATTTCAGGGTGAAATTCATTGGAAGGGATTTGATATACTTTGCCATCAAAGGGATTGTGTTCTTTATAATTGGTTGTTTCCGCAATCATTTGCACATTAAAACCCAGATTTTTAAAGGACTGGGCAATGCTGATTCCCTCTTTTTTGTTTTTGATTAATTCATTCCAAACATCGGAATCGAAGTTCTTACTCAAAAGATTGGCTTGTATACCAAATACTTTCTCCAGTTCATATCCGTTATGCACATTATTTATAAAAAAGAAAGAATCATCAATTAGCCAGGGTTCATCCGAGGGATTATATAATTCTGCAAAGCGTACAAATATGTATTGAAATACTTGATTAGCCAGACCGCCGTTTAAATACTGAATTTTCATAAAAGCTCCTTTTTCTAAATGGCATACATTTTTTTCATTATACCATAATAATAAAGCATAGAGAAAGAGTTATTGATTTAACTATGAGTGCTTTATTTCTTTTAACAATTATTTAAGGTCTATGAACAGCCGATATACTATAATATAAGGATAAACGATAATAGAACTCGGAGGAATACGGTGCGAATTTTATTTATGGAATGGAGAAGCCTGGGACAGCTCGATATAACGACAGAATTTAAAAGGCGTGGATATGAAGTGGATTTCTATCCTTTTCCAAGAAAGACTGAGAACACGAGACTTAATATGGAGCTGGGGGAAAAAATCATTAGGACTATTGCGGGAAAGAACTATGACTTTGTTTTTTCTTATAACTATTTTCCTGTTATTGCAATAGCCTGCAATGCCTGCAAAGTAAAATATGTGTCATGGACATTTGACAGTCCCTTTATACAGTTGTATTCGAATACCTTGTTTTTCCCATATAATTATGTTTTTGTTTTTGATAAAGCTGTGTGTCTGGATTTGTGGGCACATGGAGCCAACACGGTGTATTATCTTCCTATGGCGGCGCCTGTAGAGAGATATGACAGTTATATTGTAAATGATGAGCTGCGCGAATTTTATAGTACACAGCTTTCCTTTATAGGTTCCACGTATAGCGAGAAGAAAAACCGCTTTTATGAGAGGCTTTCAGGACTGAAGGAATATACAAAAGGATATTTGGACGGCTGTATTCAAGTACAGAAAAAGGTTTATGGCAAATTTATTCTCGAAAGCATGCTCACACCGGAAATCATAGAGGATTTACAGCGGGTTTGCCCGATGGCGGTTAACCAAGACGGATTCGAGCGGCTTGAATGGGTATATGCACATTATTTTCTGGCAAGACATATTACTGCTCTGGAAAGACAGGAAGCACTCGGGCAGCTTTCGGAAAAATTTCATGTTGATTTATACACGTACGAGTCGACGCCTCAGCTTCCTAAAATAAATAACAGAGGGACGGCAGAGGTAACGCAGGAAGCACCGGTAATCTATAAATGTTCGAAGATTAATTTAAATATTTCCTTAAGAAGTATTCTTTCCGGTATTCCTCTCAGGGCTTTTGATATTATGGGAAGCGGCGGCTTTCTTCTGACAAATTTCCAGGAGGATTTTCTTGAATATTTTATTCCCGGACAGGACTTTGCATATTATGAGGATTATGAAGATCTGTTAAACAAAACGGAATATTATCTGGTGCATGAAAAGGAAAGAGAGGAAGTTGCGAGAAGCGGGTATGAAAAAGTGAAGAAATATCATACCTATAAAGAAAGAGTAGATAGGATCTTAGAGGTGATTTATGGATAGAGGGTATTTTGTAACTATTATTCTAGTTGTACATAATGAAAAGCAGGAGCTTCAAATCTGCCTTGATTCTATAAGGAGGTTTGGAGATGTGGATAATCTGCAGGTCGTTATTATAGATAATGCTTCTACGGATGGCACGGCTGAGTGGCTATCCGTGCAGAGCGATATAGCCTATGCTACGATAGAAGAAGGAGTCACGGGATATGCGGAAGTAATTAATACGGCCATCGAGCTATTTGGCATAGATGGAGACCTTATGCTTATGAGCCCTCAATTCGCTATAACGCCGGGGTGTATCTCCAGAATGCTGCAAGGGCTCTATTCGAAAGCGGAGGTAGGAGCGGTAGGACCGGTATTTAACGGAGACAGGCTTCTGAATGGTAAGGCGGTAGCGGATTATGGGACGGCTGTTTTGCTTGCGCAAGAGAATGATGAACTGACGATGAAGCAGGTAGTAGGGATAGCAGAATATGTAGTTCTTATAAAAAAGGAAGTAATTGCCGTAGTGGGGAGATTTGATGAGCAATTTACTACTGCTAAGAGCGCGATTCAGGATTATCTTCTCAGAGTTATAAGTGAAAAATATATTCTTATGAGTATTACCAATTCTATGGCCTATTGTATGCTTCCGGATAAGATAACCGGAAAGTACGAAGAGCTAATGGAGGAAAAGGATAACAAAAAGATAAAAGAAAAATGGGGAATGAATTATTTTAACATAACATATAATTCCAATTTGATTCAAATGATAACTCATAGTGCCGACAGCGAGATATCGATTCTGGAGGTGGGGTGTGACTGCGGTGCGACGCTTATAGAAATAAAGAACCGTTATCCGAATGCTACAGTATACGGCTATGAAATAAATGAGCAGGCTGCAAAGATAGCCTCCTATGTGGCAAAGGTGGAGGTAGGGAATCTGGAAGATCAGGCATTCTCGTATGAAAAAGCAATGTTCGATTATATCATCTTCGGAGATGTGCTGGAGCATCTTAGAGATCCGGCGGCAGTTATAAATTATTGCAGTGATTATCTGAAGCCCGATGGTCACATCATTGCAAGCATACCGAATTTGATGCATGTATCGGTAATTAAAGACCTGCTTGCAGGTAATTTTACCTACACGGATACTGGATTACTCGATAAAACACATATTCATATGTTTACTTATAATGAAATTATTCGTATGTTCGAGTCTTGCAATTATAACATAAGTGAGATTGTCGGATATTGCCTGGATTTAAAAGAGGAGGATAGGCAGTATATACAGCGTCTGACAGATTTAGAGCCCAGGACAGACTTTTTTATGTTTGAAACATTCCATTATGTAGTGCGGGCAGGTAAGAAAAAGGATAAAGCAAAAAAAATAATAATTATAGAGGATGAAAACGATATTCTCAATTATACGGCGCAACAGTTCGTCAAAGCGTATAGAAATATTGGATATGAAGTATATAGGGTGTTTGTGTCCCAGATAATAGACAAGCCGGATAACTTCATGAATATATTGCGAGGCGGCGTGGAAAAAGCGATTGTTTTTAACAACCGGGGGTGGCTGTTAAAAATAAATGACAAAAATATATGGGATGTCTGTGAAGTACCTTGTATCAATTATATGCTGGATCATCCGTTCTATTATTTCGATACTTTGGATCAGGCGCCGCGATACGGAATTGCCGCCTACGTAGATAAAAAACATGTTGACTACGCAGAAAGGTTCAATAAGAAAGTCTCTAAAAATGTTTTCATCCCGCTTGCAGGAGAAGATGCAAGTAATGGCTTTTACAAAAAGATTACGGATAGAAATACAACAGTGCTGTTTGCCGCCACATATAAATATCGTGAGGAATATGGCGGGTTCAGCGACGAGCAGAAGGAAATTATTGAAGAACTTATAAAGCACCCGTATAAGACGCTGGAGCAGGCGATTGAAGAAAAAATCATACGTGAACAGCCGGATGCGGATGATATACGTATAAAACACGCAATTGAAGAAAACCGAAGAATCGATATGTATTTAAAATTTCATTACAGAAGAGAAGCAGTAGCCAGGCTGGTTGCTGCGGGAATCGATGTAGAGGTATGCGGGATCGGGTGGGAAACCGCAGAATTTTACAACAATCCGCACTTCATATACCATGGAGCTGTTTCGCAGGAAGAATGCTTAAAAAGAATGAGGGACAGCAAAATAGTGCTGAATGTTATGCCATGGTTCAAGGATGGAATTCACGACAGAGTAATAAACGCTATGCTTGCAGGCGCTCTTTGCATTACGGATGACAGCAAGTACTTGAGTGAGGAATTTGTGAGAGACAGAGAGTATATCAGTTATGATTTGCGGCATATGGAAGAGCTGCCGGAAATTGTCCGCAGAATGCTTGAAAGCCCTGATATTGCACAACAAATTGCGGATACTGCAAGACAAAAAGCATATGAGAGACATACATGGGATGCAAGAATAAGGGATTTCGAGAGAGATTACCACAAGATGAAATAACAGAAGGAAGAGGAAAAAAGAAAACATAATGCACGAGGAAAATAAGCCTAATCATAAAAATGATTTTAAATATACACAGACTACTTGCAGGGTTTGCGGCAAAACGAACATTAATAAAACGTATTTGGCAAAAGAGATGATGTTTGGAACAAAAGAGGAATTCCGGTATTTTGTATGCAGTGATTGTCAATGTATGCAGATTTCCTCCGTCCCGGAAAATCTCGGCAAATATTATGAAAGCAATTATTACAGCTTCCAAGTAAAAGAAGAAGATGAAAGTTTTCCCGGGCAAGCTTTGGCCGGTCCCAGGATTCTCGATGTGGGTTGTGGTGCAGGTGCATATCTTTTACTGCTGGCAAAGGAATACGGATATGGTAATTTATATGGCTGCGATCCGTTTATCCATCATGATATTCAATACGGAGACAGAATTTTTATTAAAAAATGCAGTATAACTGAAATGGACGGGTACTATGATCTCATAAGATTCGGAGATTCTTTTGAGCATATGCCGAATCCTCTGGAAGCATTGGTGAGCGTAAGAAGACTATTGGAAAAGAACGGGAAATGTGTTATTTCACTTCCGGTATTTCCCAATGCCGCTTTTGATACTTTCGGGGTTAGCTGGTATCAGCTGGATGCTCCCAGACACCTATTCCTTCATTCAAAAAAAAGTATGGAATATCTGTGCAACCGGGCACATCTTAAGATAGAAAGAATTGAGTTTAATTCGAACTGCGGACAATACATGCGAAGTTATCTGTATGAACAGGGAATACCCTATGTGGAGCAGTCGCAGGATATAATAAGAAGTTATTTTGAACAATCGGATATTGATTTTTTTGAGGAATGTTCAGTAAAGGTGAATGAAAAGGAATATGGAGATCATGCATCTTTTACAATTGTGATTGATGAATAGCCAATCTGTGAAGAGCGGGAGAATATTTGCCGCACTTCCTGTAATATGTCATGGCCTCCGGAATATTGCCCATGCATTCATAGATGACACCTATATTATAGAAAGCTTTATAGCTGTTGACTCCTTCTACGGTATAGCTTTGTATGGAGGTGGCATGCCGAAATGCCGCGATTGCTTGTTCAAACATAGCATTATTCATATAAATAAGGCCCATTAGGAAAACGAAATCAGAGCGTTTGGAAAAAATGGAATATACCCCTTCCAATTGTAATGCTTGTTCATATTTTTCCAAATAAAGCAGGCAATAGCCGTACGACTCCACGAGTGTCTGCACATATGCTTCCCATTCATTGACCTCCATGGATAAAGCTTTCTCGAAGTAAGGAAGTGCATTTTTATAATCGGCAATTCCAAAATAAGATTGTCCCAGTTGAAAATACAAATATGGGTCAGCCCCGTTAGCGTGCAAGGAATCTTTCAGCATAGCTATGTTGCGTGCTGCTTTCGCAGCTTTAATTTCCTCGGTGCTATAGCCGGCATGATAAAAGCAAATAGGGAGCGAGACAAAGGATAAAGCATCTTTTTCCCGGGAGACAAGCTGTTCATGTATGGAGCCCTGATAATATGTATGACCTCTGTGAAAGAACCGAGCGACATGTTCGTGTATAACATCGGAAGATTCGGTCAGTGCATCGGAGAGACCCGGGGAGATGTTGCGGAGGCAAAGCATTCCTACCTGTTTGGGAGATACTAGCCGGGGAAGGTTGCGGAGGGTTTCTTCCGTTAAGTCGGAATTCTCCAAATATTCATCGCAATCAACGACCAGTATATAATCGTTGTGGGCTTTTGAAATGGAATAATTTCTGGCCGCACTGAAGTCGCCTATCCAGTCAAAATGAAACACGTTAGGCGTATAAGTAAGTGCAATTTCCACAGTCCGGTCTGTGGAACCGGTGTCCACAACAATAATTTCCCAACTATATTTTACAAGACGTCTTAAACATTCCCCGATGTATTGTTCTTCGTCTTTGGCGATGATGCATACAGATATTGGCAGCATATGGATCCTCCGTTCCTTGTATTCAAAAGATGTGTTTTGCTTTATAATGATATTATAAATTAATAATATCATTATAAATAGGATTTTTAATTGATTATAGCATGGCGGATAAGAATATAAAAGCATAACAGCGTGAACAACTATACAGTGCCGAAAGATGGAGGCAGTAAGGAAAAACATGTTAGAAATAGGAGTACAGTCCAGAGGAATTATAAGAGAAAATGCAATAGAAGAGGGCTATAGGAAAATTAAGCAGGCCGGAATGACCTGTGTGGATTACAATATCGTGAGTCCCAAGGAAAAATTGGAGAAGCTGGAGGTTTCGTATTATAAGAAACATAAAGAATGCGCAGCAAAACATGGCTTAAGCTTTCCCCAGGTTCATGCTCCTCTATTAATTTATGAAACGAACGGGGCATATAAAATAGATTATATTCTGGAAGAAATGAAGAAAAGCCTTGCAATATCCAGCCTCCTCGGAAGCCGTTATCTGGTGATGCATCCGTTGGAATTGGCATTTGAGCTGGGGAGAGAAGAGGAGAAAAAAATAAATCTGGAGTATTTTGGTGCATTGGCACAAGAGGCATCCCGGCAAAAAGTGATGATATGCATTGAAAATATGCCTTACCGGGAAAACGGACGGGTATGGGAAGGCGCTTGCTCGGGGGCGCGGGAGGCTGTAGAATATATCAATATACTGAATGAAAAGGCAGGAGAAGAGTGTTTCGGAGCCTGCTTTGATACGGGACATGCCAATGTGCTTGGAAAAAACCTTAGAGAAGAGATAAAGACTCTCGGAAGGCATTTAAAGGTGTTACATATCCATGATAATGATGGAATTACGGATTCGCATCAATTGCCCTATAGCTTTTCCGGAGCCAAAAGCGGTGCGTGCACTACCGATTGGAGCGGTTTTTTGTTGGGGTTGCGTGAGATACGATATGCGGGAACGCTTAGTTTTGAAACTTACCGAAGCTTTACAAGCTTTCCGGGAGTGCTTCAGGTTTCTTTGCTTAAGTTTCTTCATAGCATAGGGACTAACTTTTCCCGGGTTATCTGTTATGAGGAAGTATTAGAGACGATGGGAGCAACGAATAAGGAGCGCCCCATGAAAAGGATCTTATTCGGAGCAGGGAAAATGTTTGATGTATATATGAAGGAATTCGGAGGAAAGTACCCTCCGGATTTTGCGGTAGATAATAATGCATCGCTCTGGGGAACTTTTAAAATGGGAATCCCTATTTGCAAGCCGCAGGATATATTAAAGATTCCGGAAAACGAGAGAGTGGTTATTGTATGTAACGCTTATTATGAAGAAATTATAGAGCAACTCCGAGGTATGGGAATCGATGACTATGAATTGACGGAAGAAATATTGCGGATGAACGGGAAGCCGATTTAATACGGAAGAAAAAGAATGATAGGTAGGAATTATGTTGAAAACAGGAATCCAGTCCCGACTTCTATTAGGGGATAAGGCAGGAGAAAAAGATTTTCGTAGAATAAAAGAAGCCGGTTTTAACTGTATAGACTTCAATCTTGATTGTTTTTTGCCTAATAAGCTTATTTACAAAGGAGAAATAAATCATTTCTTTGACAGAAATCCTGAAGAACTGACTGCATTTTTCAGGGAGTACTATGCTATGGCATCAGAAGAAGACCTGGAGTTCTCACAGGCACATGCTCCATATCCGCTATATGTACATGGCAGGGAAGCCGACAGGGAATATTTGCATATGGTAGCGGAGAAAAGTATTGCGGTCTGTGCGGCTCTTCGTGCGCCATATTTGGTGATACATCCCCTTAAGCTGTCGTATTCGTCGGGAAAGAAAGAAGAGTATAGAGAAAATATGAAGTTTTTTGAGAGTCTTATACCGCTGTCGAAGGAATATGGAGTCAAAATCTGTCTGGAAAATCTGTATGAAAGCTTTGGAGGAAGACTTTGTGAAGGCGTATGTGCGGATCCTTATGAGGCAGTGGAATATTTAGATGGATTGAATCGGGCGGCAGGAGAGGAATGCTTTGCATTTTGCTTTGATACAGGGCACGCAAATTTGTTTGGGAAAAATATGAGAGAAGTAATCGGAATATTAGGAAATAGGCTGCAAGCATTACATATCCATGATAATGACGGAGCCGCTGATTTGCATCATCTGCCTTTTACTTTTACGAAAGAATTGGCAGGAGAAGCGAGTACCGATTGGGATGGGTTCGTGTGCGGACTGAGGGACGTTGGTTATCACGGAGTATTGAGCTTCGAAACCTTTGGCGCATTGCAGTGCTTTCCGAAAGAATTGCATGACAGTGTGTTGAGGATGATTGCGGATATTGGAGAATATTGGGCAAGAATACTGGATGAGGAAGTGTGAAAGGAGCATAGAAATAAAATGAAAAAAGTAATTACGTATGGTTCCTTTGATTTATTCCATGAAGGACATTATAAGCTGTTGGAGAGAGCGAAAGCCTTAGGAGATTATTTAATCGTGGGTGTTACTACGGAACAATATGATGAATCTCGTGGAAAACTTAATGTGGTAGATTCGATTATTGATAGGATTGAAAATGTAAAGAAGACCGGATTTGCGGACAAAATTATAGTAGAAGATCACGTGGGACAGAAAGTGGAGGATATTCAGAAATACAGTG
This sequence comes from Clostridiales bacterium, assembly GCA_012520655.1. Classification (GTDB taxonomy): domain Bacteria; phylum Bacillota; class Clostridia; order Lachnospirales; family Lachnospiraceae; genus Kineothrix. Next base: position 34,035 of record JAAYNW010000010.1, read on the forward strand.
TAGATATCTTTGCAATTGGTTCGGATTGGGTAGGCACATTCGACTATTTGAAAGACTTTTGCGAGGTGGTGTATTTAGAAAGAACAAAAGAAATATCCAGCACCTTAATAAGAAAACAAAAATATCCGATTATAAAAATGGGAATTGTAGGAACCGGGCGTATTGCGGCTAGGTTCATACCGGAAGCAAAATTTGTCAGTGGTATTGAGGTAATCAGTGCGTATAATCCTCATAAAGAAAGCGCAAAACAGTTTGGCGAGCGTTTTGGGCTTCAGACAGGCTGGGAAAATTTTGAAGAGTTTTTAAGTCCGTTAGATGCGGTATATGTGGCTTCCCTGCATCAAACGCATTATGAATACGCCAAAGAAGCGCTAAACCATGGAAAACACGTATTGTGCGAAAAACCTATGGCTCTGTCGAAAGCTAAGGCACAGGAATTGTTTGCAGCAGCAAAACAAAACAACTGCTTGCTTCTGGAGGCTATAAAGACGGCGTATTGTCCGGGGTTCGGACAGCTTCTGGGTGTAGCCAGAAGCGGAGTTATCGGTAGCATTGTGGATGTGGAAGCCTGCTTTACAAGAATTGCAGATCCGGATTCAAGAGAATGTAAGGATCCGAAATACGGAGGAGGGTTTCTGGAGTTCGGGAACCATACAATGCTACCCATCTTTAAGCTTTTAGGAACACAATATAAAAGTGTAAATTTTGATATTATAAGGGATGAAAAAGGCATCGACCTATATACAAAAGCCTCCTTTTCTTTTGAAAAAGGGATGGCGTTGTCTAAGACCGGTGTAGCTGTAAAATCGGAAGGACAGCTGATAATCGCAGGAACCAAAGGCTATATTCTGGCAGAGTCTCCGTGGTGGCTGACAAAATCCTTTGAGGTTCGTTTTGAAGATTCCTCTATAAAGGAACAGTATACGGCTCGGTTTTTGGGTGATGGACTTCGTTATGAATTAAGCGAATTTGTGTCGTTGATTCATAACGGAGAGAGAAAGTCTTATAAATTTACGGAAGAAGAGTCTATTGCAATGGCAAGCGTGATTGAAGAATTTATGAAAGAGAGAGATAAAATTATAGTTCTTAAATAAGGAACAGTTTATGCTTTTGTCATTATAGGGAGCTTTACGCTTAATTCACTAATTAGTAGGAGAATGGCTTGAGATGAAAAAGGTTTTAATTTTTGGAGCAAATGAAAGAACATTTCAAAGAGTGGATGGATATTTAGATTGTGATAATATTGAGGTTGTTGGATACATAGACAACAATTCACAAATTTGGGAAGAAAAGATAAAGGGCAAATCTATAATGCCACCAAGGCAAGGACTAAGAGAGAATACATATGATGCCATACTGATTGGTTCCGTATATTGGGCACCGTTAATGAAAAAAGAGTTAATAAAAATTAACGACTATTATCAAGATAAATGTTTTGTTTTTTGGGATGAGGATACTATTTTAGAATTGTTTTATGATCCAACAGGATATATTAAAGACGAAGATATAGAGTGGATTTATAGAGAACCGGAAAAAATGAAAAGTTTATTTCATAAAGTATGCGATGAATTGGATGAGGAGTATAAACCGGAGAATTATATAGTCTTATCTGAATCGCAGGATGCATGGTGGAAAGGAAACGGAAAATTCATTGCACATGCAGGGGGAGGATATGTAAATGGAAGAAAGCAAATGTACACCAATTCCAAAGAAGCATTTTATGAATCATATGAAAATGGATTTCGATATATTGAGACAGACATTGTAGTAACATCAGACGGAAATATTGTTGCATATCATGACGAGAATTTAGATTATGGACATGAACTGATAACGTATGATCAATTTGTTGAACATAGCAGGTCGCTGGGTTTTACCCCTATGGACATATATGATATAATTAATTATATGTATGTGAATCAGGATGCAAATGTTATTTTAGACATTAAATCAAGAACAGTTGAACAATACGAACAGATACTTCAAGGCATTATAGATGCAGTAAATTGCAATAGTAATGCGCATGATATATTACAACGTTTTATTATACAGGTGCATGAAGAGAAAACTCTGATGATTGCTAAGCGATTATGTCCTTTAAATAATATTACGTTAACATTATATAGGATGAAACAAGAGAAACAAATGGATCCAAGCTCAATAGCTAAAATGTGTGCTGAAAATGATGTAAAAATCGTAACAATGGGATTAGAAAAGATGAATTATGAATATCTTTGCTATTTTATTGCCCGCAATATAGCGATTTGCATACACCCTGTGGACAGATTAGAAGATCGAATGAAGGGCGAATATTTAGGAGTTAATAGCTTTATTACAAATTACTTGTTGCCATGGGCAAAAATATAGAATGCTTGATAGAAAGAGACGTTTTATGAACAAAAAAGACATTGAAAAAAAGTATATAAAAAGAAGAAAGAAAATAGCTTTCCTTACGTATATTTTTTATAATGTGATGAGGATATTTCCTATAAATAAGAAGAAAATTGTTTTTACTACCTTTGAAGGCGATGGGGGATATTGCTGCAACCCTCGCTATATTGCCGACGAACTGTTAAAAAGAGATAAGGGTTTTGAATTGATATGGTTGATAAATAATACGGCAAAGCAATTCCCTCCAGGAATTAGAGGAATAAAAAATACATTTTGGAATAGAGCATATCATCTGGCAACCGCGTCGGTATGGATAGATAACAGCAGAAAAACATATGGTACAGCAAAGAGAAAGAATCAATTATATATACAGACGTGGCATGCGGCAATTGGTTTTAAACCTGTAGGTCTATTCAGAGAAAAACTATTTCCGAAAATTGCATATTTGGTAAGTGAGCATGATTCTAAGCTTATAGACTATGTGATATCTAATTCGGAATGGTGCACAAGGCTGATTCCGGATATGCTCCTTTATAATGGAACAATAATAAAAACGGGTTCTCCTCGCTGTGACATCTTTTTTATAAGACGAGAAGAGATATACAGAGATATTCGTAGCCGCTATGCGTTGCCGCAGGATGCAAAGATTGTTTTATTTGCACCAACATTCAGAGGAGGAAGCCAAAAAGGAAGCAGAAAGGTATTTGTGGAAGAGCCAACTCTGGATTTCAGCCGAACGATAAAGGCTTTGGAACAGAAGTTCGGCGGTACATGGTTTGTATTTCTGCGCCTGCATCCCCAATTAGCGGCACAGTTTAATAAGTTTCCTTTAAAAAATGGGGTCACCGGCATGATCGATGTAAGTCAGGCCGATGATATGAATGAAATAGCAGCGGCTTCAGATGTGCTAATAACTGATTATTCCAGCTCGGCATTTGATGTTATTAATATGTATATGCCGGTTTTTCTTTATACAGAAGATTTGGAGAAATATATAAAAGAACGCGGTAAACTTATGTGGGATATGCACTCTTTGCCTTTTTCGGTTGCAGAGGATAATGATGAATTGGTTGAAAATATCGAAAAATTTGATACTGAAGAATATAAAAAGAAGGTTGATGAATTCTCACAGGAACATGGTGTGTTAGAAGATGGACATGCCAGCGAAAGAGTAGTGGATACTATTGAACGGTTTTGTAGCCAATTAAAGTAATGTAAAGGAGTATGATTATAGAGAAATTTATTAATCATGTTAGACTATGAGATATAGAGAGAACCCCCTAATCAGTATAATTATACCTATTTATAATGTGGAGAAGTATTTAAAGGAATGCTTAGACTCTGTTATTAATCAAACATATAAAAATCTGGAAGTGATTCTTGTCGATGATGGTTCAACTGATTATTCTTCTTTTTTTTGCGATGAATATGCCGGTATGGATAACAGAATAAGGGTAATTCATCAAGACAACAAGGGATTGGTTGGGGCCAGGAAGGCAGGTCTTTCTATAGCGACCGGAGACATAGCGTCTTTTGTGGATTCGGATGATTGGTTAAATTTAAGTATGTATGAAGTTATGGTTAAAAAAATGGTGGAAACAGAGGCTGATATCGTAACTTCAGGATTAATAAGGGAGTATGGAAGACACTTTATTAGTGACACGGAAGTGGTAAAACCCGGAGTATACTCGGGAGTGGAATTAGAAAAAAAGATCAAAGATAATTTGATAGATATAGATGTTTTTTTCAGAAGCAATATTTCAATACACATTTATAATAAATTATTTGATAGAAGTTTGTTATTAAAAAATGAGCTGTTAATTCCTGAGGATATTAGTATTGGGGAGGATGCTGCTTGCGTTTATCCGTGTATATTGGACGCAGACAAGATAGCTGTTATAGACCAATGCTTGTATCATTACAGAATAAGAAATAATTCAATTATGGGGCAAGGTAATGAGGCGGATTTTATTAAGATAAAGAAGCTACATCAATATCTATACCAAAGGTTTAGTATCTCTCCCAATTGGTCGAAGCTAGAAGGGCAATTACGCCTATTAATAATTTATTATATTTTGTTGGTTTCTCCACAAAAATTAATGAGAGGCGAAAAAAGTTATTTGTACTATTACCCTAAGATTAAAAAAGGAGCACGCATTATAGTATATGGCGCCGGACGAGCAGGTAAAGCACTAATGCGAGTATTAAAAGATAGAAAAGATTGCATAATAGTAGATTGGCTGGATAAAAATAATTCAGAATATGATTTTAGGCTATTAGAATATGACTATATAATTATAGCAGCATATTTATATTCTGCATATGAAGACATCTATAAGAATTTAATTAATAAGGGAGTGCCCAAAAATAAAATTGCTGATTTGGATTTGAGTGAAATTACAGATATCGCTGAGATATTTGAGGAGATTCATAATGATTCTACTTTGCATTAGAATTAGTTCTCGCACTGACGGAATAGACATTCATTAATTGGAATTAATTTATTTTACGGATAAGAGAAGGGAAAATTATGGTTACGGTAATTTATGGAGCAGGAATCAGAGGGAAGAAAATCTATAGTATGTTAAAAAATGAAGGAATAGCAGTTGAATTTTTATGCGATGCAAAAGCAGAGAAAATGCATAGTGTAGATATCAATGGTGAAATAGTTCCTGTCATTTCTTATGAAAAACTAAAGGAGTTAAAACCCTGTCAGGTTGTTGTTGGAATTGCGGATGGACGAGCTTGCGATGAAGTAACTGCAAGAATGAAGAACCATAAGATAGATGTAGTACAGGTTGAAGAATTATTATATAAAAAATCAAATGATATAGTGGAGAATAATAGACGGTTTATTAAGAACTATCATTTACAGGAAATGCAGGATTATTTTATCGAGGCAGAAAATAGGCTGGATTTTTTTTGGGGAGAAAAATCTTACTTTTTAAAGTATTTTAAGCAATTAGATTTAACGAATGTAGTTGAACTGGCATGTGGACATGGAAGACACGTGGGGAAATATAAAGGAAATGCCCAGAACATCATTTTAGTTGATATATTAAATGATAATATAGAATATTGTAAAAACCGCTTTGCCGATGAAACTAAGATAAGCTATTATACTAATTCCGGTTATGATTTGTCAGAGATTAAAACTGAGAGTCAAACAGCATTATTTACTTACGATGCCATGGTACATTTTGAAATGTTGGACATCTTTAATTATTTGAAAGAAACGAGGCGCATTTTGAAAAATGGCGGAATGGCGTTATTCCATCATTCCAATAACACAGAGAATTACAAAGTCACATTTGCTACAGGGACGGGGGGAAGAAATTATATGAGTAAAGACTTGTTTGCACATCTTTGTAATAGAGCTGGATTAGACATTGTCGAACAGGAAATTATTGATTTTGTTGCGCCGGGATTGGATTGTATAACATTAGTAAAAAAATAATTAATATATGAAAAGCGGGTAACGGTTATATTACGGAAATTAAAAGAAGTCATTATGTGGTAATGATTCTTTGAGAAAATATAAGGAATAAGGTTATGAAGAGAATTGGAATTTTTTGTTTTCATGATAAAGAGGGTATTGTAGATAAATATATAGAATTTCTTTTACATGAACTTTGCCGTTGCTTAAGCAGCTTAGTTATTGTAATAAATGGAAAAATTAACGATGATGGGAAATTAATTCTGGAAAAGTACGCGGATGCTATATATATTCGAGAAAACAAAGGATTTGACGGAGGTGCATATAAGGACGTTATACTTAACATATTGGGGTGGAAAAAGATACAAGAATTTGATGAGCTGGTACTGTGTAACGATACGTTTTATGGGCCGTTTATATCATTTGAATCAATTTTTGATGAAATGGAAAATAGGCATGTTGATTTTTGGGGGATGAGTTACTACCATAATATAATCACGAATCATATTCTATCTTATTTCTTAGTTTTTAATAAAAAAGTCATAAATGAAAAAATCATAATAGAATATTTTAATAAAAATATAAATTTATCAACGCAGAATATTAACGATGTTTATGGTGAATTCGAAGCAGGTTTGTTTTATTACATGGTTAAGAATGGGTATTCATTTTCAACTTATTCAGAGAATAATCCATTTGATATTAATAAATGCAGTAATCTTTGTATAAAAGAATCCAAAGTTCCTATTTTGAAAAAGAAAGCTTTTTCTCCAAAATACTTTGTACGTAATAATATTATGGATGCATTAAAATATTTAAGGCAAAATAGCAATTTTGATTTGGATTTAATATTGGACAATGTAAAAAGGCTGTATAATTTAACAATTACTAAGCAGGAAATAGAAGAGTTTAATGTTGATAAGGAAGATATCATAAGAATAAAATACGATGTTGCCCGAATAAACGATAAAGATATAAAGCGCATAGTTTTAATGGGGAAAAAAATATATGTTTACGGATTAGGTGTTTTTTCGGGAATTATCAGCCAGATTATTGATATTTGTCATGGGAAGATTGCAGGATACATTGTTTCCGATAATCAGAATGATATTCCAGAGAGCAAAAACGGAATAAAGGTATATAAAGTGTCTGAAATCGATTACATAGATAATATGGTGATTATAGTTGCATTAAACAAAGAGCATACGGAAGAAGTAAGGCCATATCTGAAGAAATTTAAGGAAGTTATATGTTTGTGGTAAGATGATAAATAGCAAAAAACCTTGCTACTGTCATGTTGTCAAATTTGATGCAGAATGAATGGAGTCCATCATGAAAAATGTGTCTGATATAAAAAGAGATGAGAACTTAAATTTTGTTTTGTCAGATAAATATGTTAATAATAAAGACAATCCTATTTTACCAAAGCAAATGGCAGTATTTATACATTTGCATTATGCGGATACTGTAAAGAATTATTTTAGCTATATTGTAAATATACCTGAATCTATAGATGTATATATAACTGTTTCGGATGAAACAACCAGAATGGAAATTGATGAATGCATAAAGTATTATGGATTAAAGAATTGTACTGTAATAGTTAAAAAGAACAGAGGAAGAGATATAAGTGCATTGTTAGTCGCTTGTAGAGATAGGATTCAGGAATATGAATATGCCTGTTTTACCCATGACAAAAAAGAAAAGAATAATTATCAAAAAAGAGATGTGCAATGTTGGGTAGAAGAAATATGGGAAAATTTAATTGGATCGACAGAATATATTTATAATATCAAAGAGCTTTTAGATAAAAATGAAGGACTTGGCCTTCTTGTTCCTCCGAATCCATTAACAGATCAGCTTTCATTTGCAGTAACAAACACTTGGAAAAACAATTTTAAACTGACGCAAAAACTGGCTGAGGAATTGGGCCTAATTTGTGAAATCAGCGAAGATAAATCCCCGATCACTTTAGGCACAGCTTTTTGGTGCAGGGTGACTGCACTAAAGAAATTATTTTTAAAGGAGTGGGTTTATGAAGACTTTCAGGACGAACCTCTCCCCGATGATGGGACGATTAGTCATGCGATCGAAAGAATATTGGCTTATGTTGCGCAGGATGCGGGTTATTTTACTGGAAATATAATGACAGATACATATGCCGGAAAGCAATTTGAATATAGAAATATAATATTGATGAAATCATTTGAACAATTGCGCAAAGCGTTCGGAATCGGAAGCGTTAATGACCTTTTTAATTATGATTTGAACAGAAAAAAGATAGCGGATTTCTGTAGCTTGTATACTAATATATATATATATGGAGCAGGTGCTTTTGGAAATAAAGTTCTGCTAATAATGCAAACGCTAAATAAGAAGCCTAAAGCTTTTGTGGTTAGTGATGGTGAAAGGACTGAGAATGATTTATATAGTATTCCCATTTTGGAATTATCGGAAGTGGAAGTGCAATTAAATGACAAATGTGGCATTATACTAGGGGTAAGTCCAAGATATATAGATGAAATCAAGCAACACCTTGAGCAAAAAAAAGTCGATTTTTTGGAGGTTTTTACCAATAGTCATTAAAGAGTATGAGATTTAACGCCAATGTCAGCTTTATGTGGTGCTGTAAGGTAGTATATACCTTGCAATTAAGGAGATAGACGAATTTTATTATGGGATATAATCTACGCGTTCACAAACATGAAATAAAAAGAATCTTATATTTTTTGGACTTTCCTTCAGGATTCGGGGGCACTGCCAATACGCTTTTAAAGCAGGCGCAGCTAATGCGCGCAAAGGGATTGGATGTAATAATGACGATTCCTGTCGATGAAGACGGGAAGACGACAGATGAATTTGAGCTGCGGTGCAGGAAATACCATCTACCATTTCATTTTATTTCTTATGTGGTTACTGCTACTCCGGAAGACATCGATGTAGTTTCGCTTATCTCCGGCTATGAAGATATGAAAGAGTACATATATGCATTAGATCCGGATATAGTGCATAGCACGCAAATAAATGTGTCTGTAGAAATGGTTTGCAGAGAACTATCGATCCCTCATATTATGAACATATATCAGATAGAAGGTTTCTTTTTTCGGCTGGATTTCCCTGAGATTTTTCCCAAGTACCATATATGTGATTCGGAACTATATAGAAAAGCGTGGGAAAAATATATCGGCTGCGATTCAGTTTGTATTAGAAATTCGTGTGATTATATTCCCGACAATGAAGAAAAATACGGAGGAGTAGTTATTGCTTGTGTGGGCACATTGTGTGAGCGTAAAAACCAATTGGAGGCAATCAAGGCGGTTCATTTGCTGATAAAAGCCGGATTGGATATATGCCTTCATTTATATGGAAACATAGTAGAAGAGTATGGTGAACAATGCCGTAATTATGTAAGACAGAATAACTTGGAAGAGAAAATAAAGTTTAAAGGATTTGTTCCTTTTGCCGAAAAGGAAATTGAAAAATGTGCTGCTTTAGTATGTGCAAGCAAGACGGAGTCTTTTCCTAATGTAATAAGTGAGGCTATAGCGGCCGGAATTCCGGTGATCTCAACTCCGGTGGCCGGGGTGCCGGAGCTGTTGAAAGACCTGGAAAATGCTTATATAACTTCAGGCTATAAAGCAGAGGATATATATGTAAGCCTTAGGACCTATTATGAACAGAGGGGCACAAAGAAACAAGAAGAAATAGTTAAATGTGCGCGTGAAACATATAATGAAAATTTTGCCCCTTCTACAGTTTCCAAGAAATTGATGGATTATTATGAATATGTGAAGAAGGACTTTGACAATAAAGAAAGTAGTAATTTAGGCATAGACTGGTTTATTCGTCGATATGGAGATCTGGTTTCCGCCTTCAGGCTAAATGAAAGCTGTTTTACCAGGTCTGTCGGTATGAGGAAGATGATTTGGCAAATTCCTTATATAAAAGAAAGAATACAGAAATATTCTATGGGGAATAAGCTAATCATATGGGGAGCGGGAACATATGGGGCAGAAGCAAAGACGTATGCGGAGCTTTTCTTCGAAGAACTAGAAATAAAGGGATTTGTAGATCAAAAAAAAACAGGGTATTATCTCGAGTATCCTATTTTCAATTCGGATAGGAAGAACTGGGAAGATTGCATAATCTGGATAGCCAATCTGATAGGGCAGCAGGATATCTATAATTTATTGCAAGATGCCGGAAAAGAATATCAGAAGGATTTTTTCATAATAGGACCTAGACTTTGGTAGGGGGAAGATATGCTGGATGGAAGGATAATTATTTTTGGAATGGGGCTTTTGTTCCAAAAAAGGGTAAAACAATTTGATATATCTAAAGTCATAGCCATAACGGATAACAATAAATCTAGTGAGAAAAAAGATGTATTTGGTATTCCGGTAATCTTACCCGAGGAAATCCGGAGGCTGAAATATGATTTTATAGTTATATGTACAGGATATGAAATAGCTGAGGAAATATATCTCCAGCTTACGAAAGAGCTCCAAGTACCGGAAACAAAAATACTGAGTGACAGAAAATTTTTTGAAGAGATGTCGTGGGAACCGAGATCGCTCTTAAAGGTTTGCCGTGAACTTGGAATTTCCACAATCGCAGATGATGACGGCTATTTTTATAATCACGGAATACTGAGCAATACAAATGTTAGGGGCCAAGAGTTTGCAGATATTGCCTGGGGTAAAATGAATAATGCACAGGTAATGCTGCTTCCTGAAGTATGTGGCGAAGCGTCACTTAGATATGCATATAATAAATTGCAGGAATATAAAGATGCGTTCAGAATAATCATGTTTCCGGTCAATACATATGGATATGAATGGTTAATGGAAGATAATGAGTATGATTCTTATTGTGTATATGCCTTAGATTTACAATTGAAGATATTTCGTAAAAAAGAAGAAGTTTCTATTTATGTTATTACTCACAAAAATTTTAGTGCACCGATTGATAAAATGTATACTACTTTGTGGGTGGGAGATAAGAGAAGTTGCAGTATCCCTTGTCTGAGCGAAACAGGAGACAATATTTCTTACCTGAATCCGAAAATAAATGAATGCACGGGGATATATTGGATTTGGAAAAACACGAAAGAAGAAATCGTAGGATTAAATCACTATAGAAGGTACTTTAAGACGGACATGTTACAGGATATACTGTCGGAAAAAGAGGTAAGGTATTTTTTAGACAAATATGATATTTTAGTTTACAACGCAACGTGTACTTACCCACGAACAAATAGCGAATTCTTAAGAGAATCAATAGATGCCAAGGCATTCGAATGCGCTATGTTATTAGTAAAAAATGCAATCATGGAATGGCAACCTGATTATAAAGAAGCTTTTGACAGAACAATGGAAGGACATGCTTTTTTTCCGTGTAATATGTTTATAACAAGAAGGGAAATTTATGATAGATATTGTGAGTGGTTGTTTTCTATCATTATTCCGGCAGCGGAAAATTTTGATGCAACTCCGTATGATGATTATAGCAAGAGGGCGATTGGTTTTTTTGCAGAACGATTGTTGACTGTATGGCTTTATAAGAATAGTTACTGTATTAAGGAATTACCTGTTTTATTGAAAGACACTACTCTGTAAAGAAATGCCAATGACGAGAAGAAAAGGGTAAGCACTATGAAATTTAACATAATCATATGGGGAGTTGGAGCAATATATAATAAGCATGTCAACACCTTAAAGTATTTGGAATACAAAGAGGAAGTAGAAGTTGTAGCGGTAACAGCCAGGGGTTACTCATTTCTAAAGAAGATAGATGGATATCCGGTTATTGATAAAGATCGAATTACAGATACCTCATTCGACTATTTAATAATTATGAGTGAGAAAGGAAGAGATGAAATTCTATATGAGGCATTGGAATTAGGAGTACCCAGAGAAAAAATTCTACCATATAAGATCTTAGACATACCGAATTTAAATTTTCACGAATACATTAAACTAAAAAAAAGCAAAATTAGTATAATTTCAAATAATTGTTGGGGAGGACTCGTATACGAAACTTTGGGACTGGAATGTATTTCCCCGTTTAAGAACCTTTTTTTAGTTGAAAAAGAATATCTGAAGTTGTTAAGTAATATGAAATATTATTTGGAGTTACCCCTTGAACTCGATAGATATGCCTTAGATGATAGTGGTGAGAAGAGATATCCGATTATGCGCTTAGGAGATGTGGAAGTGCACTGCAATCATGATACAGAGGCGGAGAAAGCGCAGGTGAATTGGAATAGAAGGTGCAAGAAGATTAATTATGATAATCTGTTCGTGGAAATGTATACTGAAAGTAAAAAGCTTGCAGAAGAATTTTTAAAAATAAATTATAAGAAAAAAGTATGCTTTGTACCGTTTGAAAGCAAATCGGACGAATTAATTTATGTTCAGAAAGTTAATAATCAAAAGGAGTTCTGGGAAAGTGTGAATAGCAATGCAGGAATAGGGAATGGAAGTTATTCTTATGATATAATTAAGCTATTGCTAAGAGAAAAGTCGTTTTCCAGATGTGAGAATACAAAAAGTAAACATTCATAATATGATTTGGAAAGCGGGGGAAAATATGCGCACATTTATAAAGGAACAGCTCGTGGATTTGTTGGATTCTATGCAGCAATTACATATGTCGCTTGTTAAAGTAACTGACGAGGAACAAAGAACACGGATGCTTACTGACTGTCAGCAGGCAGCTATTACGGTCGGAGAAATTGTGGAAAAAGAGCCGTCAGATAACCATGCAATTATTCAAAACCTCGAAAAATATTGCGAAGAAATATTTTCTTTATGCATGGCATGGGAAGAAGCAATCTATGGAGAAAAGCTTCTTGTGCTGAATGAGCTCATTATAAAAGTGAAGGCTTTGCTGTCAGATATTTCTCCCGTGTATCATGTGGTTTTCATGCCCTATAAAGCGTCTATGTGGGACAGCCTGGAGAGCATCTGGCGTGCGTGTAGAGAGGACGGGCGATGTGAATGCTGTGTGATGCCCATACCGTATTTTGAATTCGATTCGGAAAATGAGAAGTGGGAATACCGCTATGAGGGGGAGCAATTTCCTGAGGAAGTACCAATTATTCATTACAATGATTATTCTTTGGAGCAAAATCAGCCTGATGTGGCTTATATTCATAATCCTTACGATGGGAGGAATTGGGTTACAAGCATCCATCCGGTATTTTATTCGGATAAAATAAAAAAATATATAAGAAAATTGGTATATGTGCCTTACTATGTTACCGGCGGATTTATTGCAGAGGAACATTTAGAGTTACCTGTTTATCATAATATGGATTATATGATTGTACAGTCGGAATATGCTAAGAGCTTTTGCCGGGGTACGTATTATTATGATAAGATTTTGCCGTTTGGCTCGCCTAAACTGGATCGGGTAATTAGACTTTGCAGAGAAGGTTCTGTGATTCCGGAGCAATGGAAGCCGCTTTTAAATGGGAAAAAAGTATTGATGCTAAATACAAGCATTGGGTGTTTTTTGCTGGATGGAAGCGTTTATCTGCAGAAAATCAAATATATTTGTGAAGTAATAAATAATCAGAATGAGGTGGCTCTTATATGGAGGCCTCATCCTCTTCTGGAGGCGACCATCAAATCGATGAGACCGCACCTGCTGCCAGAGTACAAGGCTTTAAAAGCATACTTTATAGAAAGTAAAATTGGTGTGTTTGACGAAACACCGGATATTTCAAGGGCAGTAGCCCTTTCAGATGGTTATATAGGCGAAGAGGGAACCTCTGTAATCAATCTGTTCGGTGCAGCAGGAAAACCGATTTTTATCCTTAATAATTACATTACCGGCGTTTTCACTGAGGAAGAAAAAAGAAAAGTTCATATTACCGATATGGTAAAGCAGAATAATAAAATATGGTTTACAACCAACCTTTATAATGCGCTTTTTAATATGAATAAAGATACTAGGGAAATGCATTATGTCGGGCGAGCGAAAGAACAGCCTAAATGGCAGGGAGTATATCCCTATCTTACATCAGAGGGAAAGAAACTATTGCTTTCTCCTAATGCTGCAGACAGCCCTGCGATATATGACACGACTTCTGGGAAAATGGAATTGATTGGAACGGATAGAGTCGGAGAGAACCTACAATATCGTAAGATTGTACCGTATGGTAATCGGATATTTTATCTTCCCATAGTAAGAAATTACATTGCGGAATTTAATTTAGATGCAAAGGAATGGATATTTCATACGGATTGTATACAGGAAATGAGGAAAGGCAGAGGTAATAGAGAGGAGCCTGTGTTTGAATATGCGGTATTTGGTGAAGATATGTGGATTAGTGCTACCTATACCAATTACGTACTGCGATTTCATATGACAGACGGAACATATGCCCTTTACCCGATAGGAGATAAGGAAAACGGTTATTCGGGAATTGCAGCGGATGAAGAATATCTCTGGCTGGCGGAAGTGCACTGTGGAAATATTGTCAGATGGAACAGATGCTCCGGAGAAATCCGGATTTTTCCCATGCCCGAGGGCTTCCGGCTTTGGCAGAATTCAACAGGCAGGAGATTGGCACACTTGTCTTTGATAGATATGGGACCATGGATAGTGACTGTCCCGGGTTGCTCCAATTGTATGGTGAAATTAGATAAAGTGACAGGAGAAGTATCTCTTTTACTTGAAGATTTTTGGAAAAAGGCGGAGGAAACGGGGAACGGATATCATCCTGATTTTTTTGTATCCAGCGAGTTCGGTGCTAAGTTGGATCAGGACACTGTGATAGTGCAGAGAAATTGTGACGATGCCACTGCTATACTTAATATAGAAGATGAGACATATGAAGTATTTTATCCTGTGCTTACGGAAGAAGATTTTGCAAAGCTGACGGAAGGTGAAGACGGCTTTGAAAAAGCGGAAATGAAATCAGGATTTTTCCGAAGAGAAAGCAGAATCTTTTCGTTGGAAGGCTTTATGGATGATCTGACTCACGATAGGCTGGAGAAAGTTCGAATAAGACAGATTGAGGATTTGTCAACGCTGGCTGCTAATCTGGATGGAACCTGCGGAAGCAAGGTACATGAATATATGATGGATGTCTTGGAAAATAATGAATAATTGGTAAGTTTGTATGGAGACAGCTATGGACGTGGATAAGATAATTTGGGATATGCCCCAAGGGTTGCTTAACTGGTATGATTTTTCTACCGAAGGAAAAGCCCTTTGTATTGAAGACGAGGCAAGCAGTATCAAGGAGCTATTGCAAGAAAAATGCAAGGAAGTTATATGTATAGGTGGGATTGCTTCTTTAGATGAAGTGTTCTTAAGTCAATTCAAAGAAGCGTTTGATTATATTGTCGCAATAGGTATGGCAGAGCGCCTTACCGATCCGGTACATGCTCTTTCCGTATGGAAAGGGTTGTTAAAAAGAGAAGGAAGGCTTCTTCTCGGTATGGATAACCGGTTGGGACTGCGTTATTTTTGCGGGGACAGGGATCCCTTTACAGATAGGAACTTTGATGGAATAGAGAATTACCGCAGGGTTCTTAAAGAGGATAGGAAGAATCTGCGGGGACGCAATTATTCCAAAGAGGAAATATGCAATATGCTGGACTTATCGGGATGGGCAGAGAGGAAATTTTATTCGGTTTTGCCGAATCTGGAATATCCGCAGTTGATTTACTCGGAGGATTATCTCCCGGAAGAAGAGTTAGCTATCAGACTTTTTCCCATGTACCGCAATCCTGACTCTGTATTTTTGGAGGAAGAATTTTTATATACGGATATTATTAAAAACGGAATGTTTCATACAATGGCCAATTCTTTTTTGGTAGAGTGTACAAAAGACAATACGTATGAAAACGTGAAGCATGTTACGGTTTCCATGGATAGAGGCAGGGAGAATGCCATGGTCACTATTATCAGGGATAATCATATCGTAGAGAAACGGGCCCTATATGAGGTAGGAAGAGATAAACTTCAAAAGCTCAAGGAAAATGAGGAAGATTTAAGGGCTCACGGATTAAATGTTCTGGAAGGAAAATACGAGAGGAATTCTTATTGTACGCCTTACATGGACAGAGAAATTCTAATGGTCTACCTGCGGAGGCTTATAAAAAAGGATTTGAAAAAATTTATAGAGGAAATAGATAGATTCCGAGATTTTATTTTACAGTCTTCGGACCATATATCTGCAGGTGAAGAACTTGAAGGAATGGGGATTATGCTGAAGCGTGGATATTTGGATCTGGTTCCTCTTAACTGCTTTTATGATAATGGAAAATATGTTTTCTATGATCAGGAATTCTATGAAGAAAATTATCCGGCGAATGCCATTATTTTCAGAGCTATTGAGATAATCTATATGGGAGACTTGGAAATGGACTCTATACTTCCCAGAGAATATTTTTGGAAGAAGTATGGTTTGGAAGCACAGTTGGAAACCTGGCGGAGAATGGCGTCGGAATTTACGACTAAGTTGAGGAATCAAAGGGAACTAAGGAGCTTTAATGAGAGATTTCAGCGTAATATGGAAATTATTCATACGAATAGGCAGAGGATAAATTATTCTGCCTCGGAATATCAAAGAATTTTTGTGGATTTGTTTCGAAATACGGAAAACAAAAAGATTATTTTGTTTGGTTCGGGAAACTTTACAAAACGTTTTTTGGCACAGTTTAAGAAACAATATGAGATTTATGCTATAGTGGATAATGACAGTTCCAAATGGGGAACGCAAATAGAAGGAATTGATATTTTATCCCCTAAGATTATTGAGACGATACCGGAAGAGGAACGGAGGATTATTATATGCATTAAGAATTATGTTGCTATTGTGCATCAACTGCAGGAAATGGGAGTAAATAATTATTGCATTTATGATATAAATGCGGAATACCCCAGAAAACAAGATGCTTTAAAAGCCACATTAAAAGATACCGGTTCAATGCCTAAAAAGTACCATACCGGTTATATTGCAGGTGTATTCGATTTATTCCATATAGGACATCTGAATATGTTCAAAAGGGCGAAGGAACAGTGTGACTATTTAATTGTTGGCGTAGTTACGGATGAAGGTGTCAGAAAACATAAGAAGACGGAGCCGTTTATTCCTTTTAAAGAAAGAATTGAATTAGTCCGTTCCTGCAAATATGTGGACGAAGCGGTTGAGATACCTCTGAATTATGGAGGAACCAGAGACGCTTATAGGATGTACCGCTTTGACTGCCAGTTTTCGGGAAGTGATTATATAGACAATCCTGACTGGCTGGGAGAAAAGACCTTTCTGGAGAAACAGGGGGCGGATTTGGTATTTTTTCCGTATACGGAGGGGACCAGCTCGACGAAGTTAAAGAGTATGATAGAAAAGTCGTTGCTATAAACATAAGAATGAGAGGTTAACAAGAAAATGGAAGAATTAAGAGAACAACAAAAAGAAGCATTACAAGTAAGTAAAGAGTATTTAATAAAATTGATAATTGGAATGGAAAGTCTTGTAATTGAATTGAAAGGCGGCAAAAAAAGCGACACCGATGATTTTATGAAGCAATGTCTGGATGATTTGAACGGCATCATACAGGTAGTTGGCAGAACGTTAGATTTATTAAATGACGGCAAGGAACGTATTACAAAAGAGGAAATAAATAACAGCATTATGAGATTTAATGAAGCGGTAAAAAGTAATGACGATTTAAAGATAGCAGAATCTATGCAAAAGGATATCATTATGTTTTTGTGTAATTTATCACAAGCAATTGATGAAGTAATATAAGAATATATATTTTGATAACTTAATTATTAATTTTCCTCTAGTTTTTTAATCTATTTGTAAAAAAACGGTAAAAATTATTAAAAAAATATTTACTTTTTTTAAAATATATAGTACAATATCGATTGTGAGAAGGAAATATATGGTAATTGGCGTATCTATAAAATATATTTTCTCAATGCTAAGCTATTTTGTGTAAAAGGGGAAATTTATATGAAATTAGCATGAGAATATTTATTTTATATAAGCTGACTGGAAATTCCGTAGAAAATTTAAAGTTTTCTACGGAATTTCCGGTATATAGGAAAAAAGGTAGTCATTTACCTCTATCGTCTGATGATTTCCGGATAACAGTTCTTTATTCTGCTTCGGTACTTCTTCGGATATTGCAGAAAGCATCGCGAACTTCGACAAAAACTCTCATCTCTTTATATCTCGCGTCCTTTCTTGTTTATGAGTTCATCTTCTAATAGGCTTATTTGGGCATTGCCGTCAGCATAAACTTTTTTTCGTATTTAAACATCCCTTAGCTTCCGGTACATTTATAGCATTAGCTTAAGTAAGTTGCACTGTCGACATTCGACAATATAAAACAAATTCAAACATTATATCGAACAATATGTGTTTGACACATAGGAAAATTACTTGAATCCGTACATGCAATATATTATAGTTATGTTTAAGGAATATTTTGGGAGAAAATTATTATATGAGCAGTATATTGATTGTAGGCAGTTATGGTACTTTTACAGATGAATTAATTAATAAATTCTATAAAGAAAATTGGCACATTTATACGCTGACGAATAGTAAACGGCTTATTAAGCCGACCCGTGTATTTGAACAATATACATTTGCCTATGACAGCAATAGTGTGGAAGAAGTAATAAACAGCTGCCGCCCGGATGCAATTCTGTTTCTGGGAGCTTACGACCCGTTGTATCGATGGGAGGAGGAGCATGTGCAGGAGGAATCGCTTAATTATGTTGCGGGACTCAGCAATCTTCTCATGGCATCTGCGACATTGGGAGTAAGACATTTTATTTATGTATCCTCAGACAGGGTGTTTGAGGAGGAATATGCGGTCAATATAAGGGAAGAGATGCCGGTGGTGCCGGGTAGCTTTCAAGGAATGACAATTTCTCAAGGTGAAAATCTGGCAATGCATTTTAATGTGACGACGCAAATGGAAGTAACGGTTGTGCGAATTGCCCAGATGTACGGTATTCCCGCGAATCGTGAGGACTGTACCGATATCTATTCCAAGATGTGTGTAAAGGCGTTAGTGTCGGGCCGTTTGTATGTAAATGCAAAAAAAATAATGTCTGCACTATACGTGAAGGATGGTGCCGAAGCAATATATCTTTTGATTAATGCGCCGGAGAGAAAGTATCGACTTTACCATGTTTCCTCTATGGAGGAGGTAACGGAGAACAAGGTGGCAGAACTTATTCAAGAAAATTACCCACATCCGGTGGAAATCGTAGATAGAACCATCGGGCTGAGACAGAGAGTAATCTTATCCAATGAAAGATTTTGCCAAGAGTTTTCTTTTCAGGTAAGAACCGGCTATGAAGAAATGATTCCTGTGATTATTGCACACATGAAGCGCCATAAGAATCTTTTTCTACATAGTGATGATCAATATGAAGGTCAGAAGTTCCATGAACGTATATTCCGTCTGTTAAAAAAAGCGGTTCCGTTTTTGGAGACGGCAGTATTTTTCATTCCGGTTTTCCTGCTGAATAACCGTCTGGGCGATAGTCTTTATTTTAACCAGATTAATTATTATTTATTGTATGTTCTGCTTTTCGCAATTGTACATGGCAGGCAGCAGGCAATTTTTTCGGCACTGCTCAGTGTGATCGGATATTTTTTCGGGCAGATGCATACGTCTTCCGGATTTTCCTTATTAATCGATATCAATACTTACATATGGATCGCACAGATTTTTGCGGTTGGGTTGACGGTGGGACATTTGAAGGATAAGTTCCGGGAGATGGAGGAAGATAAAAACGAAAGAATCGAATTCCTCGCGGATCGGCTGAGCGATATTACGGTAATTAACTCCAGCAATACGAAAATCAAGAATTATTTTGCCGAAAGGTTGATCAGCAGTTCGGAAAGTATCGGGCGTATATATGGTATTACCTCCAGATTGGAAAAGTCAGAGACCGGCGAGGTCCTGTTCGCGGCATTGGATACGTTGTCGGAGATTATGGAGACGCCGGATGTGGCGCTTTATCTCGTGTCCAATGAAGAATATTGCAGACTGGCATCGGCATCCAGCGAGAAGGCACGTTCCCTCGGAAAATCGCTCGCGATTAATAATTATAAAGTGATTTTTGATGTTCTGAAAAACAAGCAGGTGTATATCAACCGTTCTCTGGAAAGTGAGCTTCCTATGATGGGCAGCGCTCTTTTTGATGACAAGGGGGATATGAGAATTGTTATTCTGCTGTGGAATATCCCGTATGAGCAGATGACCTTGTATCAATCCAATTTATTGACCGTAACCGGCGCGCTTGTTTATTCCGTAGTGGTCAGGGATGCGGATTATCTCGATGCACTTGCATACCGTCGATATCTTCCCGAGACTAATATACTTCAGGAGGATGCCTTCAAATCTATGCTGGAAGTCTATCAGAAAGCAGGAGAGAAGGGATATGCGGAATCCTGTGTTCTATATATCAAAGCAGATGATATGCCGCTTAAGGAATTCAGCGATAAGATACGCCCTTCGCTGCGCGATACGGACTATGTCGGCGTCATGCCGGGTGGCGAACTCGCGGTATTATTAACCAACACTAATAAAAACGAGTCGGTGTATGTAAGGAAGCGTCTGGAAGAAATAGGGGTTACAGCCTACCAAACCCAGAAAATATAGATTGGGCCTGCAGAAAGCTTACAGGCCGTAAGATTAAGATAAGGAAGGCATGGTTGTTCTTATATGGATACAGCAGGGCTTTGGCCGGTTATAGTAATTTGCATATTGAATGTACTTGTGGCATTTGGCGTATTTGTTTGGGCCTGCTTCCAAAAAAAGGGGAGGCGCAGTACAGGTTTTTTAGCGGCATGGTTTATTTTTATTGTTCCATTTTTGGGACTACTTTATTTGCTGCTAGGCTATTTGATCAGCTTTTTGAATCGCAAGAAAGCTGTAGACATGAGCGATGTTAGCTTCAGCCAGGAACGTGAGAAGCTCGTATTGCCGCCGGATCAGGAGACGGAATTGAACTATGTGCCGATACAGGATGCCATGGAGGTCTCGGATACACTCAGCCTTCGCCGGCTGATTCTGGATGCTCTTCGCAACGATGCAAAAAGGACTGTTGCCAGTATCGCGGTTGCCATGAACAGTAGGGATACCGAGACTTCTCATTACGCGGCATCGGTTATTCTCGATGCTTTGTCCGAATTTCGTTCCACGGCGCAGAATATGATTGAACATACGCAGAAGCTCCCTGAGGACGTGGAGATGAACCTTCTTACTTTCAATTATATTCACGACGTCTTAAAGATGAAAATCATGACAAACATGGAGCAGGAGGCATACATCTATACGTTGGATAATGTTGCGGAGAATCTTTTTACCCATAATCTCTGGTATATGACTGCAACTCACTACTTGTGGATGACGGATTGGTTCCTTTCGCTGAAGGACTATAATATGGCCGATAAATGGGTTTCCAGAGCAAGCAAGTACCGGCCGTATGTGTTGGATACTTTTAAAGCAAGGCTGCATCTATATTATAACCAACATAACCAGCCCGCTTTTTTTGAATGTCTGAATGAATTGCGGGAAAGCGATGTCAAGGCGGACGAGGAGATTCTGAACCTATTTCGTCTGTATGGTAAGCAGGAGTATAGGAGCTTATGATTTCAAAAGGAAATTATTACGTAATTTTTATATTGTTGTTGATGATTTTTGTCATGTTCATGTTTGCCGGTGTCTCGTCAGATATTTTGTCGGATACATCTATGAACAGCAGGGCCGAAGAGGCTGCGAATGTCAGCCATGAGAACCGTGAGATCTTTCCCTCCGAGCAGAAGCTGAAAGTTGCTATACTGTCGGAGGATGACGGGGATATTGTCTCGAATCTTCTGGAGGAATGGTGTGTTTATAATAAATATGCCTATAAGCTATATACTTCATGGGTAACGGAGGAGGAAATTGTTGATTACGACTTACTTCTGTTCGGCCATTATACGCTTACAGTTAAAGATAAAGAAATGCTATATAGTTATGCCAAAACCGGCAAGAATATGATTTTTACCGAGCTGCCCGATTATAGCGAAATAGTCGCTGATTCTGAATTCGCCGCTTTTTTCGGGATTAGGTCGGGCGTAGAGGAATTCGTGACGGCGGACGGAATAAAGATATTCCCGAATTTCATGATGAATAAGGAACGAGTGTATGCTGAAGGCGATTATTTCGGAGAGGAAGACGATACGCAGATTGATGTACCTTATTACTCCTTGACATCGGGCTATGAAGTATATTCGGTGGGTGTTCTGGAGAACCAGAAGGAATTGGGGATCGAGGATAAAGACTTGCCCCCGCTGCTCTGGAAAACAACCACAAATAACTCCTTTGTGTTTGCTGTGAACAGCAATATTTTCGACGGAATGTCTATGCTCGGTGTTCTTACCGGTTTCATGGCACAGGTGGGAGATGTCTATCTCTATCCGATTGTGAATGCACAGACTATTTCCGTATTGGATTATCCTTATTTTTCCGGCGAGAATGATGAAGCTATGCAGACGTTATACAGTCGGAATTCCGAGGCGGTAGGCAGAGACTTGCTTTGGTCAAATATTGTACAGATTTTAAAAAATTATGGAAATTCCTACAGCTTCTTTGCTGCCCCGCAGCTCGACTATGCGGGCAAAACGGAGCCATCTGAAGCATATCTCAATTTTTATCTAAGGGAAATAAGCAAACTGCCGGGAGATATGGGGCTATCATTGGACCGGATATCCGATACCGGCTTGGAAGAGATAAATGCAAGAAATGAGCATTTCCTGCAGAAGAATCTGCCGAAGTATGAATTTACGGCGTTGTACGCCGCAGACTTCAAACCCGAGGAAGTAGCGGAGAGACTGGATTATGAGCATTTAAAAAGTATCAGTCTGATAATGTCAAAATATGAAGAAGGGGATTCGCTTCTCAGCTTCTTAAACGATGGTATTCTTTCCGTGAAGTTTAATGTGGACGGATATCGGCACGAGACGATGGATGATCTGCGGATGATTTGTGTAGAAAATGCGCTTGGGATGTGCAATGTGTGGGTAGATATCGGGCGCGTGTTTTATCCCGAGAACGAAGAGGATGAATGGAACAATCTGAGTCTGAAATGGTCGAAGGGAGATACATATTTTAAAGATTTTGCCGGATTGGATATGGTATCAGCCTGTGAGTTGGAAAAACGTGTAAGACGTTTTATGGCTTTGGATTATGCCTATGAACATGCTGGAGAAGATGTGAATATTCAGATTAAGAATTTCGACGAAGAAGCGTATTTTGTACTTTGTACTTATAATAACAGTGTGGATTCTGCGGAGAATGCCAAAGTGGATAAGATTTCCGATACGGCTTACTTAATCAAGGCATCGGCACCGGAGGTTCGGATTCATCTGTCGGAGGAGAATGTTCTGAAGAAGCCGGCAAATAATAAGACGATTCCGAGCCATCCGCAATAAGACAGCATAGGAGGATTGAGTATGATAGTATGCATGATAGCAGAGGGCTGTTATCCTTATGTTGTTGGAGGTGTGTCCAGCTGGATACATAGCATCATTCGGTTGTTTCCGAATATTGAATTTAAATTGATTACAATTGTTTCGGACCGTAGTGTGAGTGGGAAATTCGCCTATAAGCTTCCGGATAATCTGACGGAGATTCACGAGGTGTATCTTCAGGATGTAGACTGGGTGGGACGTCATAAAAAACGAAAGAGACCCGTGAACTTAAATAGTGAAGAAGTGGAAGCCCTACGCAGTCTGGTAATCGGGGAGGATGTAGACTGGATGACGGTGTTTAGGATGTTTAACCGGAAGAATATATCCATCGACCACATACTGATGAGTCCCGAATTCCTGGAGATTACAAAGGAATATTATTCTATGCGGTTTTCCGACATCACTTTTTCGGATTTCCTATGGACCCTTCGCTCTATCTATTTGCCTCTGTTTTTTGCTCTGAAATGTGAGCCCCCGAAGGCCGATATTTATCATTGTGTGGCCACCGGATATGCGGGTATCATTGGCAGTAAGGCATTTTCCATGTATCCCGGCTCCAGGCTCTTAATCAGTGAGCACGGTATTTACACCAGGGAGCGGGAAGAGGAGATCATAAAGGCGAAATGGGTGCAGGGAGTTTATAAGACTATATGGATAGAACAGTTTCGGAAAATGTCCCAATGTGCTTATTATTACGCGGATTTGGTAACCGCACTTTTTGAGCATGCACAGACTCTTCAGATAGAACTGGGATGCCCGATCAATAAGGCGATTGTGACGCCCAACGGTATAGATGTGGAGAGGTTTGCGGATATTCCGCAGAAGGATTCCGGGGACCCTTATATTAATGTGGGAGCAATTCTTCGCGTGACGCCCATTAAGGACTTAAAGACGATGATTAACGCATTCTATTACGCCCACCAAAAACAACCGAAGCTGAAGCTATGGATTATGGGGCCGGACGATGAAGATCCCGAATATGCGGCTGACTGCAGAGAACTGATAAAGGCTTTGCAGGCGAAAAATATTGTGTTTACGGGCAGCATTCGAACGGAAGAATATATCGGACGGATGGATATGATGATTCTTACGAGCATTAGTGAGGGACAACCGCTTACGATCTTGGAAGGCTTTGCGGCGAAGAAGCCATGCATCGCTACTAATGTGGGCAATTGCTATGGTTTGATCTATGGGGAAAATGATTCCTTCGGGGAAGCGGGTATTGTTGTACCCGTCATGAATATTTCCGAGATAACCCGGGCAATTTTAAAACTCGCCAATGATCCGGAATTGACTCGGAGAATGGGAGAGAACGGATACCGGCGCCTTATGAATAAATATAAGAGTATTTATATGGAAGAGACTTACAGAAAGATATATAAAATGCTTGGGAAGTTAAGCTCTGTCGAATACACGGAGGAAATATTTGTCCCTAAGGAAGTAAAAGAAGTTTGATATATTCCTCATGAAGACTTATGGAAAGGGAAATTTAAAGTATGGCT
Organism: Clostridiales bacterium; assembly: GCA_012520655.1. Classification (GTDB taxonomy): domain Bacteria; phylum Bacillota; class Clostridia; order Lachnospirales; family Lachnospiraceae; genus Kineothrix. The sequence continues at coordinate 58,876 of JAAYNW010000010.1, forward strand.
GGTCTTGGCATTCAGTTAAATAAAATATTTGATAAGCGTTCGGTGACCGCGGCGCTTTATGGAATAGGCTTTAGCTTTGTATATACGATTGCCCCGATGCTGGTAGTTATCGGCTGTCTGTTCGGGATGTATAAAGTGCTTGGTTTTGACACGGTAGGATATTTGGAAAGGGAGACGTTTTCCAGCAGCATCCTCTACATATTCATCTTTTCTCTTCTTACCTCGGCACCATTTAATTCGGTGTTGTCGAAGTTCCAGACGGACAGAATCTATGAACAGCGGTACGAGGATATTCGCCCCTGCATCTATGTGGGAACGATTACTAATCTGACGCTTTCCTCCGTGCTGGCAATTCCTTTTTATATTTATGAGATAATTGTAGGCGGCGTGGCGGTATACTATGTGTTTACTACTTATATGGGATTTTTGGGATTATCTTTAACTTTTTCAACTATGGTATACAATTCAATCTTAAAGCAATATAAAAAGATATCCTTATATTTTATCTGCTGTATGACATTAAGTTTTTTACTGTCCGTGGTCTTTCATTATTGGCTCGGATTCTCCATTACTTACAGTATGTTGTTGGCTTTGACGATCGGCTTTTTGCTGATTGCATCTTTGGAACTGGCCAATGTGCTGAAGTATTTTCCTGTCAATAGCCGTAACTATCGAGGAGTGCTGTACTATTACAGAATATATTGGAAACTGATTGCATCCAATTTCCTGTATACTCTCGGACTATTTATTCATAATTTCGTATTCTGGACGCAGCCCTGGCACATGGTTGTCCGCAATACCTATGTAAGCAACCAGCCTTATGATATGGCATCCTGTCTCGCCATGTTCACTAACATTTCTGCCAGTGTATTGTTTATTTCCAGAGTGGAGATGCACTTTCATGAGAGATATAAAGATTATACGGAAGCTGTCATCGGCGGTAAGCTGGACACTATTGAGAAGTCCAAGAAGCGGATGTTCCGCGGGCTTTCCTCTCAACTGCTGTCGCTGGTTCACATTCAATTCATCATATCGGTCATCATCTATTTAATTGCGGTGGTTGTTTTGCCATTTATGGGATTTTCGGGGATGGTCATGGAAATTTATCCGCAGCTGGCAGTAGGATATTTTATTTCCTACTTGATGTATTCGGAACTCTTATTTTTATATTATTTCGACGATTTGACCGGAGCCATGCTAAACGGTGTAATATTTGCGGGTGTAGCTCTTGCAGGCTCTATATTTTGCACTCGTTTACCTGTTATCTGGTATGGTGCCGGCTTCACGGCGGCGGCCTTTTTGGCATTTACCTTTTCTTATTTCAGGCTCCGCTGGATTGAGAAAAATTTTGATAATTACATTTTCTGCCGGGGAACAATTCTAAAACAAGTAGCAGGCGAGGCTCCGGAGGGAGACGTTTATAACATATATAAAGGGAAAACAGATTTGATAAAACCGAAGGTACAATAACAGGAGGAAGCGTATGTCTATTATACTTAGAATTTTTGTATGTATTACAGGTATTGTCTTGATTTGTATGGCTCGAAGAGCCAGTATTGTCCGTAAGATGACTGAAAAACAGAGTCTGTTCTGGATTATGGGAGGAATAATAATTATTTTGTTCGGATTGATTCCCGGATTAGTCTATTTTATTTCGGACCTATTTTCGGTAGAATATTCCCCCTCCATTATATTTGCGTTGGCTATTGTCCTTGCGGCTTACGGTATATTTAACTGTTATAATTCCATCGGAGAGCTGTATTCCCGCGTGCAGGAGTTGGCTATGCAGGTATCTTTGCTGAATGAGGAAAACAGCCATTTGAAGGGGCTGATAGAAGGAAACAAAGAAATTGTGACGGATACCGAGAAGGAGGATTCCGTAATGGAGCACACGGAAGAATGAAAAAAAGACTGTTATTTATAATCAATACGATGGGCAGGGCCGGAGCGGAAACCGCTCTCATAGAACTGCTTAAGAGGCTGGAGACCGCGGGAAAGTATGAGCTTTTTCTTTATACGGTCATTCCCTGCGGTGAACTGTTCGACAGTGTGCCGAAAGGAGTTCATATTTTAAATAAACATGTAAGCAACGGATCAGTACTATCTTTTAAGGGGCATGTGCGTATTGCCGGTGCGGTGCTTCATTCGTTCTTCTATAAAATGACGGGCTTTCGCCTGCTTCGCTATATGCTGGATAATATTAAAGAGCAGAGAGCTGCAGGGAGGAAGCTGCAGTATGATAAGCTACTGTGGAGACTGTTAGCAGACGGCCGCCCTATGGTAGAAGGAACCTATGATCTGGCGGTGGCTTATATTGAAGGTGCGTCGGTCTATTGCCTGGCAGATAGAGTAAACGCAAGACATAAAGCAGCTTTTATACATATTGATTACGAGAAGGCGGGATATACTCCCAGGATGGATAGAGACTGTTATCGTAAGGCGGAGAAAATCTTCGTAGTGTCCAAAGAGGTGGGAGAGAAATTCTGCAATATTTATCCGCAATACCGGAATAAAATCAAGCTGTTTCGCAACTTGCTGGATATCGAGGGAATTCGGTGGATGGCACAGAGGGAAAGCGGATTTACGGATGAATATTCAGGGATTCGTCTTGTAACCGTGGGACGTCTTCATTACCAGAAAGGATATGATATTGCGGTAGAAGCGCTGGCCAAGCTGCGTGCGGAGCACTATGACGTGCGCTGGTATGTGATAGGCGAGGGTATGGAACGCAATAATCTGGAGCAATTAATAAAGAAGTTTAAAATAGAAGATTCCTTTTTCCTTCTGGGAGCCAAGGATAATCCCTACCCGTATATAAAGCAAGCGGATATTTACGTTCATGCTACCCGATATGAAGGGAAGAGTATTGCGATAGAGGAAGCCCAGATTTTGGGGAAAGCAATTGTTGCCTCCGATTGCACTGGCAACAAGGAGCAGATTATTCACGGTTATGACGGTATGCTGCTGCCTTTAAATGCTGATAACTTGGCAAACGGACTTAAAAAGGTAATAGAGGATTCGGAATTAAGAAAAAAGTATGAAGAGCATGTACTTGAGAAGAAATTGGAATTTCCAGAGGATTTGGAGGAACTGCTTTCGATGCTTGCGGAAGAAGGAGACGTTTTATGAATAAGGTATTGATAATCGTTCCGGCGTTTAATGAAGAGGAAAATATGGCGGCACTGTTTGACCAGCTTTGCAAGCCGGAGATACGCAGCTTTGCTGATATTCTTGTAATTAACGATGCTTCCAAAGATAAGACGGGAAACATCGCCAAATCGTATCACGTATCTTTAGTTACTCATGTTTTTAATTTGGGTTATGGTTCGGCGCTTCAGGTCGGGTATAAATATGCGGTGCGTCGAGGTTACGACTATGTCATTCAGTTGGATGCGGACGGACAGCACAATATTTCCAATATAGGTCATATCTATCAGTGTCTGACCACACCGGATACAGAAGGAAATACGCCGGATATTGTAATTGGTTCGCGTTTTGTGGAGGGGAGCCGGTCATTTCAGATTTCCAATATTAAAAAAATGTCTATCAAAATGTTTTCTTGGCTGATAAAGAGGATGACGGGCAAAAAAATTACAGATCCTACTTCCGGTTTGCAGGGATTAAACAGAAAAGCATTTACTTATTATTCAATTTACGGCAATTTCGACTATTTTTATCCCGACGCCAATATGATAATACAGATGCTTCTGCTGGGATACCGGGTGGAAGAGACATCAGCCGTCATGCATGAGAGGACGGCGGGCGTAAGTATGCACACCGGACTTTTAAAGCAACTAACCTATATGATGATTATGCCCTTAAGCATCTGGACTGTATTGATTCGGATAAAAAGGGGATTGCAGAAGTAGAAGGGAATTCTTTTATGGGATACAAGCATAAGAAAACGAAAGTACAATGGACTCCGCTTTCGAGAACGGAAAAGGCAGAGGTTTTGCAAAATCCATATTGCGGATTATATTCCATCTATCGTTTTTTCGCGGATAGTGACAGGGAGGCCGTAGAAGGTACTTTGATTGAAGATGTTAGGGTGGAAGAGACGCATCGAATCTGCCTTGTGGAAATCAACCTTCTTAAGTTCAATGAGACGGAACTGCCGAAGGAAGCACTGGAAATAGTACGGCGGATTTTTTCTCACTTTGCATCCTTGAGAAAACAGATGATTGTCCGCTTTTTATATGATTGGGAAGGAAAGGGGATAGTGAGTGAACCAAAGGATATTTCCGTTATTTTAAATCATATGTGCCAGCTCGCCCCGCTGTTAAAGGGATATGCAAAAGATATCTACATCCTCCAGGGACTTTTTATTGGAAGCTGGGGAGAAATGCACAATTCACGCTACCTGAGTGAGAAACATATCACCAGGCTGGCCAGGCAATTGTATGAATGTTCGGGCGAAAGCACACAGATTGCGCTGCGCTGTCCCAATTTTTGGCGGATGATATTCAAAACGTATCAGCCGCTTGACAGGGCTTGTGCTTTTAAGCATATTCAAAAGGCAAGATTTTCTTTGTTCAATGACGGTATTATGGCTTCGGACACGGACTTTGGAACTTATGGCAATGTGGAGATGAAGGATGCCAGATATTACAGTGAGAAATGGATACGCAAGGATGAACTGGAATTCCAGAATCAATTGTGTAAATATGTCTCCAACGGAGGAGAGGTAATTAATGAGTGTTCCTGGAACGACGTAAGTCCGGCGCTGGAGGGACTTCGAAAGATGAGGATATCCTACCTTCACAGTAGGTACGATGAAAAAGTGCTGAATAAATGGAAAGCTGCAAAATCGGGAATAAACAACGCGCTGTGGAAGGACAGAACCGCGTTTGAATATATTGAGGCTCACTTAGGTTATCGGTTCGCTATCATGGATGCGGGAGTATCCCTCGCACCGGACAAAAGTGGCAGGCTGAGAGTGGCGGTAAGGCTGATTAATCAAGGTTTTGCTCCCTGCTATCATAAGTTCGAGGTGAAGCTTGTGATTCGCGATACATCATTCTTAGAGCTATACGAATATGAGGTTGATACGGATACCCGCATGTGGATGCCGGGTGAACCGGTAGAGTTGGAAGCATTGATTGCTCCTGCGCAATTCAAACTGAAAAACTATATGTTATGTCTTGGAATCTATGACCCGCAGACGGAAGAAAAGATTCAGATTGCGAATACCTTTTCTGTGGCAGACTATATGGGCAACTACAGTCTGGGCAGTTTTACAGTATATATTCCGTAAGCGGTCATTATTCCGCTAAAAAAAGTAAAGGAAGAATTATGTCGGATTCATTACTGAATGTTATCTTAATTGCAAAAAAAAATACTTCGTTGAGCTTCGTACGTGCATTGCAAAGTGTTCTCTATCAGACCTACACCCCCATTAAGGTGTTGGTCATAGATGCCAATGAACATGACAGCTTGTATAGCCTGGGGTTGCAAGAGGATCTGATGGCGTTCCCGGAGGTCAGCTACTTGAGGTTAGAGCCTTCCCTTTCTATTGCAGCTATCCGCAATCATGTGCTTCAGAGCTTGGAAGGAGACTATATCGCTTATTTGAACAGTAGCGACGTATGGAAGCCGGATAATGCGCAGCGGCAGATTAGCGGGTTAAAAGAGAACCCGGAGGCAGGGGCATCCTGTTGTAACGGAATACTGATGGATGAACGGAAGGCAGAGATGGAAGTAGAACCTCTGTCGGAGTGTTCGGATGGGGATTCCGCCATGTGGCTCCTGAGCAATCCGGCCAGAATGTCCGCGCAGGTCATCTACCGGACAGACGCAATTAGAGCTCTGGGAGGCTTTGACGAGCAGTTTGTCAATTTTTGTGATGGCGACATGCTGCTGCGACTCAGTAAGGAAAGGCAGGTTCTGCTTCTGGCCGATTCCTTGTGCGAATGCCGTATTACATCGGACAATGAGACCTATGACTGGGATAATTTCAAAGATGGTCAGAAGGTTCTATATAAATATATGGATGTTTTTCTGGTGAACAAACATATGGCGCAGAATTTCTACGGGCGTATGATTTCTCTAGCCGGAATCAATTACATGTGGCTGAACTATTTCATCTATATTTATATGTATTTTATTAAAGCGCCGGCGCGTTCAATCTGGATGCTTATGAAAAAAACCGGAAAGCTTATTTATTATACGGTAAAATGGAACAGGCGCGCATTATCAATGTTTAAAGAGAAGCTTCGAATCGGCATGGATATACATATGATTCGAGTCGGGAGGCTCGATGGGATAAAGGCTTTAAAGCAAGTTTATGTCCCGGAAAAGGACATAGATAAGCCGCTTGAGTTTTCTTCTGCGCACGAATATAATGGGAAAAATTCTCTGGACTTTTCGTTTGACCGGAATCTGGAAAGCATTGTCATTCCGGAATATGTGACGGTAATTAAGAAGAATATGTTCTATGGCTGTGACCGTTTGGTCAGTGTGGAAATACCGAATACTGTCTTGGAGATCCAGGCTCATGCATTCCATATGTGCAGGAATCTGCGTTACGTTACCTTCAGCGAAGGCAGCCGCCTCGGTAAGATAGGAGAATACGCCTTTGCGGGCTGCCGTCAGCTAAAGATGATCAGTCTGCCCTCCAATATTGTGAAGATCGGCAAATACGCTTTTGCCGAGTGCTGCTCATTAAGACAGCTATCGTTTACTTATCTGCACCATGGAGAGGAAAAAATCCATAATTTTTATCCTACTGCGATCAGCAAACTTCCCCGATATGCTTTTATGGGATGCACCGATTTGTTATCGGTGGAATTTGGCGAAAACAGTATATTGGAAAAGCTGGAGACAGGCGTTTTCTTAGGCTGTACCAGCCTGCAAGAGGTGGTTCTGGCCAGCGGAATAAAAGCATTGGGCAATTATGCATTCGCATATTGCAAGGAACTCGAAACGGTGGCCATACCGCAGATTGATGCGCTGAAAAGCATAGGGAAGTGTGCCTTTATGCACTGTGAAGCATTGGATTATTTCTTATTCCCCAACCAGATCGAGAGGATACTTATGCGGACTTTTTATGGTTGCTCTAACCTGAAGCAGGTTAAGATTCCGAAGATGGTGCTTTCAATTAATCATCAGGCTTTTGCAAAATGTAGCTCGCTTTCAAATGCAATTATTATCTCAGGAGACACTTCTATATCACCCACAGCCTTTGACAGACATACAGAGGTTCAAATTCCGGGGGGCGAGAACAAAGATGATTCTTCTGTCGACTAAAGGATACTGTCCATGAATTCACAAGTGAAAAAAAACTATATATATAATGTTATATACCGGCTGTCCATCTGCATTCTGCCGTTAGTAGTCACTCCTTATGTGGCGCGCGTGCTGGGGGCGAAGCAGGTGGGACTCTATGCTTTTTCCAGTACGGTCGCCTGCTATTTTATCATGTTTGGAAAGCTGGGCCTGGACAATTACGGGAATCGCAGCATCGCATCCTGCCGCGATGATATGGAGAAACGCAGCAGGGTATTTTGGGGAATTTACCTTATGCAGGTAGTTACTTCCCTGATTTCTATCCTAATTTTTATAATACTCGTATTGACCGTTTTCAAGGGAGAAAGCATCATATATTGGATGCAGCTTATGTATGTGGGATCCATACTTTTTGATGTCAGTTGGTTCTTTTACGGTGTGGAGCGGTTTCGGATTACAATGATTCGGAGCTTGATTTCCAGAACGCTTATTATTATAGGAGTATTTGTATTTGTACATTCGGAAAAAGACCTATGGGCATATACTTGCGTGATGTCCGCTTGCTTCTTATTGGAACAGATTCAGCTCATTCCGTTTATGTTCAGACAGGTAAAACGGGTTCGCTTGAAAAAAGAGGACATTGTCTGCCATATTGTGCCGAACTTTAAACTGTTTGTTCCTTTGCTCGCCTTGAGCAGTTATCATTGGATGGATAAGCTCATGCTCGGCGTTATAACAAAAAGTACGGCAATTGTAGCGTTCTATACGTATGCAGAGAATATAATCAATCTGCCCAAAGGAATTATGTCCGCTTTGGATACAGTGATGCTTCCTAGGATATCCAATCTGGTGGCAAATGAACGGATGAAAGAGGGCCTGCAGAAGATGCGGGCAGCCATCAAATTTAACAGCTTTGTCAGCTGTGCATTATGCTTCGGGATTGCCGGGGTCTCCCCCATTTTTATTCCGTGGTTTTTCGGGGATGAATATTTGCCTGCAATCGTGCTGACTATGGAACTTTCTATGGTTATGATTCCCATGAGTCTGGCGGAGATGGTTCAGACGCAGTATCTGATTCCGTTTAAGAGAGAGAGTATCTATATCCGTGCGGTAACATTGGGAGCAGTAACGGACATCGCTCTTAACCTTTTGCTGATTCCCGGTTATGGAGCCTCCGGAGCAGTTATAGGAACGTTGTGTGCGGAGGTACTCGTCTGTGCCTATCAGATGCATTATATAAAGGATGTATACCGTTATAGGCAGTTATTCAAAATGCTGCTTCCTTTTATGGCCTGCGGTCTGCTGGAATTTGCGGTGACCTATTCCATGTGCGGACTGCCTTTCAATTCGTTTATACTTTTACCTATGCAGATTCTTGCAGGCGGCAGCGTATACCTGCTGGCATATGCCGTTTATGCAATATGCATCAGCAAGGAATATCGCAGTTTGGGAGAAATTATCAGCAGTCTAAGATCATAAATTTAAAGAAAAAGAGGAGGAGAAAAAGAAAGTGATCGTCGATACCAGTGCCTATGTATTATCAATGATACTTGTTTTAATAAGCTGTGTAGTTCGGGATTTTCTGATTCCGCTTTTCGTATGGAAAGAGCACCTTAAGAATAAAAGCTATGCCTATCGTTTCTGGTTCTGCGTGATAACGCAGGCCAGCCTTGAGATTAATCTTGTGCTTTTTCTCGGCTTTTTGGATATATGTAACCGCGGAACGGTAATTGCATGCAATATAATAGTATACCTTCTGATTCTTTGGAATTTTTCGGATAAAAAATTCTTCCGGCATTGCAAGGAATGGTCCGACGCTTTCTGGGCAGCCTATAAGAACGACAGGTTGACGAGCTATCTTCTGTCCGGGACTGCAGCGTGGTGGAAAAGGAAATTAAAGGCGGTGGGAGAATGGCCGCTTTGGCGTTATATGTTGAGGTATTGGCTGGAAACACTCTTTCTTGCTGGGTTGATCATATATAATATATGGTTTTTGACTCATAATGTTATGCTTTACCATTGCTATCAGTTTTCCGATATTCCGGTACATCAGTCTTGGATTTACGAATTGGAGCAGGGCACACTGTTTTCTGACGGAATCTATCCTTTCGGAATGCATGCTATGGTATACATCATACGTGTATTGTTTGGTTTGAACCTGCGCGAAATACTGCTTTATGCCGGGGCATATCAGACGGTACTGCTTTTAATCGGCCTTTTTTTGCTGGCAAAGGAAATATTTTATGCGAAGTACACTCCGATTACGGTCATCCTGATAATCAGCCTTATGCTGAATCAGGGAAGATACGCCGCTTCCCTTCCGCAGGAAGCGGGAATGTATGCGGTTGTGGGAATTGCATATTTTATGATTCGCTGTTTGCATAAGGACAGGAAAAAGTTTGATCTTGCAGGAGATTCCCGCCTTCGGAGAATATTCCGCATGAATTCTTATATCAATCGAAGGTATATCCGTTCGGAAGAACTTCTTCTTATGCTTTGCGTGGCTTTGGTCATCGCCTACCATTTTTATACTGCTATCGCGGCAGTTTTCCTTGTGGTGGCTATCGGTATCGCCTATATTCCGAAGATTTTCAAGAAGCAATATTTCATTCCGCTCTTATTTTGCGGAGTAATGGGCGCCCTTATCGCCGTGTTGCCCATGGGCGCCTGCCTTGCCAAGGGAATACCGTTTCAGGAATCTATGGCGTGGGCTACCAGCGTTATAACAGGAGAGGAATGGGTAGGGAGCGACCCGGATTACCAGTCGGAACTGGCGGAAGCACTTAACCGGGATGATATAGGTGGGGATTCCCCGGAGAACGAGACTGAAGATACGGTAGAGAAGGAAAAAGCAAAAGTTGATTATTCTTCTATGACACCTATGGAAATTGTCCGGTTCTATTTCAATGCGCTTGTAAACTTTGGTATTCTTGCCATGTTCGGCTATGATGCGGTCCGGCTGATGTTTACCTGCATGCTGCTCGGTGCTATTTGTGCATTTTTCTTGTGGTTTTTCAAGAAGACAAGGTGCTATGGTCATGATTACATGGCAATGATTATTAATATGATTATATTATGTACGATGGGAGCAGCACAGCAGCTGGGACTTATGGAGCTGGTTGCGGCGGCGAGAGCATCTACCTTTGCAGAGCCCTTTGTCGGAATCATCTATATGATGCCTGTCGATTTTGCCTTCCGAGTTCTCGGAACATGGAAGAACCGCTATTATCAGGCGGTTTTACACACATTATCGGCTGCGGTCTGCATAGCTGCAGCATATATGATAATTACCTTGGGCTGGTATCATTCTTTCTTCGATGTCAATCAAGCCTATTATAATGAGTCGGAATATCTGCTGCGGAATATTAAAAAGTCTTATGCTAAGAATACCTTTACAATTGTATCTCCGACGGATGAATATTATGACGTTCTCGATTACGGCAGACATACACAGTTGTCGGAATTTATAAATATGGTCAATAAAAATCAGGAAGCTTTTACTTTCCCGACAGAATATGTTTTCTTCTTTATAGAGAAAAAGGTTTTGCAGGATTATTTCTTCGGTCCTGTGAACGTTGATTTGAAATATGCGGCAATGGATTTTGCTTACTTCGCAAATACACAGGATTATTATTTTGAGCGTGCAACGATAGAGTCACAGGCTTATTATTGGGCCTTAAAATTCAAACAGATGTATCCTCGCAACTTCAAGGTCTACTATGAGGATGACATTTACATCGCCTATATTATGAAACAGAATCCATATAGCCCTTATGATTTACAGATAGACTATCTGGCAGATTATGCCGATGAGATAAAGGCAAACGGATGGTAATGGGAATCTACAATAAGAATCAAAGATTTGCGAGGGCACGAAGAAAAGAGGGAAGATGAAATGGGAAAAGAACAGAAATTGTGTGTTGCATATGCGGCGGATGATAACTATGCGAAATACCTCGGTATTTCCATGTTGTCCTTATTCAGATCTAATTCGATATTTAAAGAAATAGAAGTATTTGTTCTGGACTGCGGTATATTGGATGCAAATAAGGAAAAACTGAAAGCTATTGCAGAAAAATATGCGAGGGTAATTTCCTTTATATGCATGGATGAGGCGGTATCCTGTCTTAATCTGCGAATGGGGGTCAGAAAAATATCAATTGCTTCTTATGCGAGGTTATTTTTAGCATCTATACTGCCGGAAAGCTGTACAAAAGTGTTGTATCTTGATTGTGATACGATTGTGAGAGATGAATTGACCGATCTTTTTAATTTGAATTTGGAAGGAAATATGGTTGCCGGTGTACAGGATACGGTGGATAGCTTTTTTCTTAAGAAGATTGGACTTGAGTCCAATGAGCATTATGTGAATGCCGGCATTCTGCTGATTAATCTGGAGGGGTGGCGGACGGCACGGCTGGAGCAGCAATTTATGGAGTTTATAAGGAAGTTTGAAGGTAATGTTCCCCATCACGATCAGGGAACAATCAATGGAGTCTGCAGAAGACAGAAGCTGCTCATAGATCCCAGATTCAATGTAACCTCAAACTTTTACACTTTTTCTGCAAAAACAATTAAATATATATATTTTATGGATAGCTTTTATGCGCAGGAGGAGCTGGAAGCTGCGAAGAAAAATCCAGCGATCCTCCATTTCACTACAGGCTTGGTAGGAAGACCATGGGAAGAAAAATGCACACATCCGATGAAAGAAGAATATTCGAAAGTAGCTGTAACTTCACCATGGAAAGAGGACCCGCTTCTGCCGGATAGCAGAAGACTTTCGGTAAAAGCTTTTTCATGGTTTTATCATTGCATGCCGCTGTTTTTATCCAAAGCTGTATATCGGTCTGTTTGCTGGCTGACGCACATCGGGGAATAAATGTCAGAAGTTTATAAAAAATAAAAAATATTTATTAAATTTTTATAACATCTTTTGCAAACCGATGACCAACAAACGTATATATGTTATAATAAAAATGCTCTACAGGTATGTATACATGTATGCCGGAAGGGCAGAATAACAGAAAAGAACGATGCGAAATCAAATAGGAGATAGGAGGATGTGTAAGTATGATAAAAGCAGAGATTTTAAAAAAGGAAATTTTATCACAGTATAAAAGCGTGCGTCAGTTTGCAATTGAGATGCAGATTCCTTATAGTACGTTGGTTACGGCTCTGGACAGGGGAATTGAGGGAATGGCATACGGAACAGTAATTAAGATGTGCGATAAGCTGAATCTGAATCCGGTAGATTTTTCATCGCTTGAAAAAGGAGCGGTTCTTGGCGAAAAGATTTTAGAAAATCGTGTAATGCAATATTATGTAAAGCTGAATAAGGCGGGCCGCAAAAAGGTTCTCGAATTAATGGAGGACTATGCACAGTTAGAAAAATACCAGATGAAGGAATAAAAGAGGATAAATCATGCATTATGATTATTTGGTAGTAGGTGCCGGATTGTTTGGCGCGGTTTTTGCCTGTGAGATGAAAAAAGTCGGAAAAACCTGTTTGGTCATCGACAAAAGAGCGCATATTGCAGGTAATATATATACGGAAAAGATATTGGGAATTAATGTTCATAAATACGGAGCTCATATTTTCCATACATCTGATAAAAAGATATGGAACTATGTTAATCGATATGCGGAATTTAATCGTTTTGTAAATTCACCGGTTGCGGTGTATAAAGACGAATTATACAATCTTCCTTTCAACATGAATACATTTAATAAAATGTGGGGTGTAAGAACCCCTGCGGAGGCCAAAGAAAAGATTGCGTCTCAGATTGCCGGTTTGCATATTACACAGCCTTCGAATTTGGAAGAGCAGGCGTTATCGTTGGTGGGACAAGATGTATATGAAAAGCTGATTAAAGGGTACACCGAAAAGCAATGGGGAAAAGACTGCAAGGACCTGCCGGCATTTATCATTAAAAGACTTCCTCTTAGATTTACATTTGATAATAATTACTTTAACGACTTATATCAGGGGATTCCGGTTGGCGGTTATACGGCGATTGTAGAAAAGCTGCTACAAGGCATAGATGTTCGTACCAATACGGAATACAAGGAATTCATAAAGGAAAATGAAGTATCGAGAGCTTTTTCTTTTGGTAAGGTTTTGTATACGGGAATGATTGACGAATATTTCGATTATAAATTAGGTACGTTGGAATATCGTTCCTTGCGATTTGTACAGGAAATGATGCCGGAGTGCGATAATTACCAGGGAAATGCGGTGGTTAATTATACCGAGCGAGAGGTTCCGTATACGAGGATTATAGAACATAAACACTTTGAGTTCGGTACGCAGACAGGAACCGTGATTACCAGAGAATATCCTGCGCAGTGGAAGCCACAGGACGAACCGTATTATCCGGTAAATGATGAGCGGAATGACAAGTTGTTCAAGCAATACGAGGATTTGGCCGGGCAGGAGAAAAATATATTGTTTGGAGGACGACTGGGACAATATAAGTATTACGATATGGATAAGGTAATCGCTCAGGCACTGGTTATGGCACAGGAAGAGACAGGAAGAATCTGATTCGTATAATTCATTTTAGAAAAATAAATATAGTCTTTCAAAGAAGGATAATTATTGGAATTTAATTCCCGGTAATTATCCTTTTTTATGCACTGATTGTGTGGACTGTCCCTGTATTATGATGGGAAGTGTCGTATAGCTTTGCACAAGCAGAGAAGGATTTTTCAGCTTTCTCAGTATGATAGCTCCGGCCTGTATGCCCATATCGTATACGTTAATATCTATTACCGTAGGCTTAGGAAATATGATGTTGGAATAAGGATAAGTATCGAAAAGAAGCAGCGCAATTTCATCGGGGATTTTTATCGACAGCTTTTCGATGGCTTTTATAACACCTAGTGCAATCGTATTATTTTCGCAGACTATCGCCCGGGGAGGCCGGCTGGAGACCAGCATGGAATAAGCGGCTTCATAGCTCTCAGCTATGGAAGAATCCGTATAGCCTATATGGGAATCGGGTATATGATATCCATAATCATACATTCCGCCTATAAAGCCCTTTTGACGCTGCATGGATATATAGTCGGTTTTCTTTCCGCCGATAAATGCGACATCGCTGTAGCCGCAGGAAATCATGTGTTTTGCCGCGAATTGTCCGGCAAGACCGTGATTGGTGTCGATCCAGCAAAGGCTGCTTTCAAAACCGGGATGACCGATGATGATATGTGGGTAATTCTGTTCCGTAATCAGTTTGGAAAGCTCTTTGGTCACGGCAGAACCGTGAATAATCAGGGCATCTGCATATTTTCCGGCTATTACATTGTGTACGCTTTCGCCGGGGAAAGCCTCGTCAGAGGTATCTACCAGCGTTAAGGCATAGTTATGCCTGGTCAGTTCTTTATGAACGCCGCACATAATATCGAACATATGAGGATTACGATAGGCTTCATCCTTGCCGAGAGAAGTAAGATATACAATATTCTTTGTGGATTTCCTTGCAAAACTGACAGCCCGCGCATTGGGGGTATAATTTAATTTCACGATGGCGGCATTGACGCGGGCGGTTGTTTCCGGCGAAATGGTAGTCCAATGGTTTAGTACTTTGGAGACGGTGGAAGTAGAGACTCCGGCCTCTTTTGCTACATCATTGATAGTGACAGGCATATGGAAGATGCTCCTTAAAAATAATTTACAAATTTATTGATATAGTATAGCGTTTTCCTAACAAAGTCAAACAAAATAGAAAAAAACTATTGTGGATAAAAAGATAAAATGGTAGAAATAACTTAAACAATTGTTGAAATACATAGTTAATGATATTTGTTCAGGAAAATTTTCCAAGGAATTACAATGCTTATAATGTATAAGAAGGGAGCAGAGAAATGAAAAAGAAAATAAGTTTAATAATGTGCGGTCTGCTTGTTGTGGGCACGCTGTTCGGCTGTGGAAATGCAGCACAGACAGGCGGCACTGAAGTGAATAATGAATCGGCGCAAACGGACGGAGAGGGTACGGAGGAAGTAGAGGAGACGAAACAGGATGCCTCAACAGAACAGACAGAGATTAAAATATGGCATGACGGCGACGAAGCAATCATGAAGACGATTGCCGACAGGGTGAATGCCTCATTGGCAGAGAAGAAGATTACGGTTAGCTTCGAGAAGAAAACCGGACTTACGGATCAGCTGCAGTTATATGGAAATGATGCGGCCAATGGCCCTGATATGTATTTATATGCCCATGATTCCTTGGGAACCTTTGTGGAAATGGGAATCCTTGCACCTATCGATGATATGGCAGATGCAGGCGTTATGGGAGATTTACTTCCTATGACGGTAGAGGCAGGATCATATAACGGCGAGCAGTATTTGGTGCCTGTTTATTTTGAAACCCTGCTGTTTTTATACAATAAGGAGTTGTGGAACGGTGATCTACCGACTTCTACAGAGGATTTATACGAATATATGAAAGCCAATACTGACACGGCAGCAGGAACTTATGCGGTTGTCAACCAGCATTCTACCGCATACAACGTAGCTCCGTTTATCAACGGGTTCGGAGGATATATTATCGATAAAGACGGGAATCCGGGATTAAATAATCAGGAGACAAAGGACGCTGTCGAGTATAATAAGAAATTTGCCGCTTTGCAGGCAGACGGAGATTATAATACGGTAACGACGCTGTTCAATGAAAAGAAAGCGGCAGCGATTATCGGAGGCCCTTGGCTTATCTCGGGAATCAAGGACGCAGGGATAGATTTGGGTATTAAATCACTTTCTGATTTCGTTCTTCCTAACGGAAAAGCTTTGGCTCCTTATTCGGGAGTACAGGGAGTGGGAGTGATGAAACATGCGGCGGAGAATAAGAAAGAAGCGGTAACAGAGGTCTTGAAGGCAATAGCGGCACCGGAGGTAGGAATTGATCTTGCCAATAATTCAAACTGTGCACCTGCAAATGTAAAGTCATATGAGGATGCCGGCGTAGCAGGCAACGAGATGATCATGGCAATGAAAGAGACCGCCGATACCGCACAGCCTATGCCTAATATTCCGCAGATGAGTGTAATGTGGGCACCGGCAGAGGGACTGCTTGCGGCTGTGAATAAATCCGGTGAGGACATAAATACGGTAGCCGAAGAATTTGAGAAGCAGGCGGAAACGGCGATTGCAGATATGCAGTAACAAAACATACAGAAAAAGAAAACAGGGGCGAAGACATGAGAAGAAGTAATAAAAGGCTGCCTTGGGCTTACAGTTTACCGGCACTTATATTGGTGGGAATAGTTATCGTTTTTCCTATTATTTATACAGGATATCTTTCACTGACCAATATGAACCTGTATCATTGGTTTGATTTTGAAATAATAGGTTTTTCTAATTATGAAAGAGCTTTGCTGAAGCTGGATTCCGGATTTTTATCCGCCTTGTTTACGACAATAATATGGACTGCGGTAAATATGGCGCTTCAAGTGGTGCTTGCATATTTTATTGCAATGGCGCTCAATGTGGACGGACTGAGGCTGAACCGCCTGTATAAAACTCTTCTCATGTTTCCTTGGGCAATGCCGGCATATGTTTCTATCCTTTTATGGAGAGTCGGGATGTATAATACGGAGTTTGGATTACTGAATAAAGTTCTGACAGCACTGGGAATGGAAAAGGTTAATTTTTTAGCGGAAAATACGCCGGCATTCATATCGTGTCTCGTTCTGAATCTGTGGATGGCGCTTCCCTTTATGATTATGATGATCGATGGGGCACTGCAAAGTATAGACAAGAGCTATTATGAAAGCGCGCAGCTGGACGGTGCGGGGTTCCTGGCGAGAAATATTTATATTACTATTCCTGCGCTTAGAGGTATTATTGCTCCGGCAGTTATAATGACTACATTTACGACCTTTAAGCAGTTCGACATTATTTACCTTTTGACGATGCAAAAAGGAGCATTATCGGGAGCCACCCTCCAAACAATAATTACCTATGCTCATCAAAATGCGTTTGTATCGAATAACTACGGTTTGTCTTCCGCGGTTTCTATAATCATATTTGTACTGATTGTAGTATTTTCACTTGGAACGAACAGAGGACTGAGGGAGGAAAGCTAAGAGAGTATGGTTATAAAGATGAAAAGCAGTAAAAAAATAAAAACAAAGCTAAAGCTGACAGCGCTGAATATATTTTTGATTTCCTTAAGCTTTATCGGACTGGTGCCTATCTTGTATGCGCTCTCCTTATCCTTAAGCGGCAGCGTCGGTGCATTATCCGCCGATTTAACCTTTTTACCGGAGAAAGTGACTTTAGAAAATTACAGAAGAATTATTACGGAAGAGCCTTTTTTTACATGGCTGTCTAATTCGGTGATTTTAAGCGTAGCTACTATGACGGTGGCCATCGGATTTGCAGTAGTTGCTTCCTATGCCTTTTCCAGGTTTCGGTTCAAAGGAAGGACGGGTGTCCTTAAGCTTTTGCTTGTGCTGAACGCTTTTCCGCAGATACTGTCTATGTTTGCTATCTTCCGTTTGTTTAAAACGGTGGGAATGCTGGATTCGAAGGCAGGACTTGTTATAGTTTATGCAGGAAGCATGTGTATATTCAGCATATGGAACATGAAAGGATATTTCGACACCATTCCGGTGGAGATAGAAGAGGCATCCAGAATTGACGGAGCAGGTGATTTCCAGTTGTTGTGGAAAATCGTAATACCTCTTGCCATGCCTGCGGTTATTGTGACTGCGGTTATGGTGCTTATATTTGTATGGAATGAATATTTATTTGCAACTACTTTTATGCTGAATGAAAAGAGCTATACGTTGGCCGGAGGTTTGTATCAATTGCAGTCGAATGACTACGGCAGGAGTTGGCCTCTGTTTTCGGCAGCCTCCATTATGGTATCGGTACCGATTCTGATCATTTTTTTCTGTATTCAGAAATATATGGTATCGGGACTTACGGCAGGTGGAGTAAAGGGATGATAGGAGAGAAAAAGAATGAACAAAAGTGCGGTTTTACATATACCGCTTTCGCAGTATGCATTTGCTTCCGGGGAATCGCAGCTGACGGTTAGAATACGTACAGGAAAGCAGGATCTTACAAAATGTACGCTCTACTACGCTGACCGGGTATGCAGAAGTGTACCGATAGAATTTCAAAGCATATTAATGACGGCGGTATATTCGGATGAGCTGTTTGATTATTATGAGAGCGTAATTGATAGTCCATACAGCAGAATATGTTACTTCTTTAAACTTGAGAAGGGTGAGGAATGGAGCTACTATTACGCTGATGAATTCAAAAGAGAAATGGCGGATATATGTATAGATGGATTTAAAATGGATGGAAGAAGCGAATATTACCAGTATCCGTTTCTTCTGAAGTCGGAAATATATAAGGAGCCGGAATGGTTTAGAAATGCGGTGGTATATAATATTTTTCCCGATAGCTTTGCAACGGGAAAAGGCTATATTGAAATGGCAGGAAAGAATATAGAGGCACCCGACAAAAAGAAATGCAGATCCAAGCTGGGAGGAACGCTCAGCGGGATAATGGAGAACTTGGATTATATTAAAGGCTTAGGATTTGACTGCATATATTTAAACCCGATTTTTACAGCAGGAGAAAGCCACAAATATGATATCAGAAACTATTACCGGATCGACCCATGCCTTGGAACCAATGAGGAGTTTAGAGAACTGGTCGAAAAGATACATGAAAATAATATGTATATCGTCATTGACGGGGTATTTAATCATTGCAGCTGGGATTTTTTTGCATTTGAAGATGTGGTGGAAAAAGGGAAGGCTTCACGCTATTGGGATTGGTTTTACTCTCTGGAAGAACCGGTTATCCGTCCGAAGGATGAAATAACGGTGCCTAATTACACCTGCTTTGCGTATGAAAGAAAAATGCCAAAGCTAAATACTGCCAATCCGGAGGTTCGGGAGTATTTCTGCGATGTATGCGGTTACTGGATGGAGGAATACCAAATAGACGGCTGGCGACTGGATGTGGCCAATGAAATCGATAAAACTTTCTGGCGTATGTTCCGTCAGAAAGTAAAAGGAATAAATAAGAATGCGGTTTTAATCGGAGAGGTATGGGAGAATTCCGAGGTTTGGCTGCGGGGGGATATGTTTGATTCCACGATGAATTACGACTTCAGAAGACATTGCAGAGACTTTTTTGCCCTGAAAAAAATGGATTGCAATATGTTTAAGAATCGTATAACATCCATGTACCTTCGCTATTCGAAGGAAATAAGCGAGGGGCAGCTCAATATCCTCGATAGTCACGATGTCCCTCGTTTTATGTCTTTATGCGGAGGGAACATTCGGCTGTGGAAAATGGCGGTATGCTTTTTGATGCTGATGCCCGGAGTGCCGTGCCTTTTTTACGGAGATGAAAAGGGTATAAAGGGTTTTGAAGAAGATAAGTATAGGCAAGCTATGCCTTGGGGCAATTGGCCGGAAGATAACAGCCTCGAAAAAATAGTCGGAGAACTGACAGAATTCCGTAGAAAGTATATAAAGCCGGATGACGGATTTAAAATATATGTGGACGGAGATAAGCTGATATTGAACAGGGGGGAGAGAGTAAAGGCTGTTTTTGATATGAAGGAAGAGAGATGCGAGTGGAAATGGCGATAGCCTGCACTCGCTCTTTCTACGCAATAGGCGCTTTCTTCTTCGGGCATCTTGAAGTATAAATAAAAAGTTCTTGAAAAATTGAAAAACAGTGTTATAATATTCCTAAATACTTTGAATTTCAAAATATTATAGTATCAAACAAAACGCAGGATTCAATAAAAAAAGGAGTATTTATTAATGAGCAACAGAACTTGGGACGAAGCGATAAGGGATTTGGAGGCGCGTCGCGAGAAGGCGGCGTTAGGCGGCGGGACAGCCAAGATTGATAAGCAGCATCAAAGCGGTAAGCTTACGGCAAGAGAAAGAATAGAAATACTTTTGGATAAAGATACTTTTGTAGAGGTGGATGGTTTTGTAGAATCCAGAATTGATGATTTTGATTTGGACAAAAGGCGAGTTCCGGGAGACGGTGTGGTGACCGGTTACGGAGAAATCGGAGGAAGGCTCGTGTTTGTGGCCAGCGAAGATTTTACGGTAATCGGAGGAACCTTAGGAGAATACCATTCATTTAAAATCTGCCGTATTCAAGATATGGCGATGGAGATGAAAGCGCCTCTCATTTGCATCAATGACAGCGGTGGGGCGAGAATCGAAGAAGGAATCTCTTCTCTTAGCGGATACAGCGGTATATTTCTGCGTCATACCAAGGCTTCCGGAGTGATTCCACAGATTTCTGTTATTTTGGGACCTTGTTCCGGCGGCGCATGCTATGCACCTGCAATCTGCGATTTTATTTTTATGGTAAGCGATATTTCCAAGATGTTTATTACGGGTCCCAATGTGGTAAAAACGGTTATCAATGAAGAAGTATCCGTAGATGAATTGGGGGGAGCACAAGTACATGCCAAAAAGAGCGGAGTCGCTCATTTCGTTTATCAATCGGAAGGTGATTGTCTCATGGGAGTGAGAAAGCTTCTTTTTTACTTGCCGTCGAACAATAAAGAGAAAGCTCCTGTAGTGAAGAACATAAAAGAAAGACCATCCGTTTTATTCAGCGTAAATAAAGTGCTGGAAAAGGTTGGAAGCCTCGGAAGAATATTATCGCAGGGAGAAAAAGATAGAGTGAGCCGTATCAGGGATATCGTGCCGGAGAACTCCAGACGCGCTTACAACGTAAAAGATGTTCTTGAATGTATTGTCGACGAAGACAGCTTCTTTGAGGTACAGAGAGAATTTGCCACTAATGCTGTAATCGGTTGGGCGCGTATGGACGGTGAAGTCGTAGGCTTCGTGGCAAATCAGCCTAATATAATGGGCGGTTCTTTGGATTACCATGCCTCCGATAAGATTGCCCGCTTTATCCGTTTCTGCGATTGCTTTAATATTCCGTTGGTAACTCTGGTAGATGTTCCGGCATTTCTTCCGGGAACGGAACAAGAGCATAACGGCATAATAAGGCATGGAGCAAAGGTTTTGTACGCATATGCCGAGGCAACGGTACCTAAGATTTCCCTTATCATGCGAAAAGCCTATGGGGGAGCGTATATTGCCATGAATTCCAAGGAAATGGGAGCGGATATCGTATTCGCTTGGCCGATTGCGGAAATTGCGGTTATGGGCGGAGACGGTGCCGTAAATATTGCGTTTAAACGCAAAATTAAAGAGGCGGATGACACGCAGGCAATGCGAGAACAGTGTAAGAAGGAATACGAAGATCGGTTTTTAAATCCTTACGTGGCAGCAGCCAGGGGTTATGTGAACGAAGTAATCAAACCGGAGGAAACGAGGGATAAGATTCTCAAGGCTTTAAAAGCACTGAAGAACAAATCGGTAGAAAGTCCTCATAAAAAGCATGGAAATATTCCGTTATAAATTTATACAATATTATAATTTATAAAAATCATAATATTGTATAAAATAAATATCGGGTAAAATCAAAAAGTGCCGTTCGACAACTAATATTTTTCGTTGCCGACGGCATTAATTTTTATTTATACCTGTACCTGGTTTAGGCTCTAACAATAAAAGTTATATAGCATTCCGCTGTAGGTGCTCGAAATATAGGGCGCCGGGAAATTCTTACCGGGACTTTTATATGCAACGATGACCTTGTTGGCATAATTCATTGGATTCAACGATATCTGATCGGTCTTGCGGATCAAAGAGTTTGCAAAGTTTTTAATAGAAGAGAAATCTTCTTTTGCGTAATCGGATAAAACTGCTGAAGCTAATTCGTCCTTATTAATACTTATGGTTCCGTTTTCCCGGATTTTTAAGCCAATTACATCGAAACTGCTTTGGTACCGCTCGGTAATCCCTTTTACTTCGTTGAGCAGCCGCCGACTCCCGGAAAAGCTATCTGCATAACCGGACATATTTTCTACAAAGAAATTATACCCTTTCAAGAGAGAGCTGACATTTTCGGTCAACGATTCGACATCCGTTTTCAAACCAATAGTTACGGCTTCGCCCTCCATGCTGCTGACACCTTTTAAAGTGACATCGTAGAGGTTATCTATAGTAAAGTTATTTGATTTGGATGTATAAGCTACTCCGTTCAACAGAAATTCAGCATTGGAAGCCGGCCGGGCGAGGTAATCCAGACCGAAGTAAGAGACAGAACCGGGTTTCTTGCTGGTATGGTCATCCGAAACAGTAAAAATAGAAGAATCGTTGTTCTTCAACCCTTCCGAGACAGAACTGAGGCGAAGTGAACTATTGCCCTTGCCGTCTTCGATGACATCGGCACGGAGCCCTATATCGGCATTGGTAATCAGCTTTGAAAGACGTTTCTGGATGTCCCGGTTTGTTTCATTTTCCTTTATATTATACTGGAATTCATAATTTAATTCGTTTATACTGATATCAAAAGAATATGTATCCGGCGATAATTTTACTTTTGAATCCGGCAGGAATACGCCTACGTTAAACTGGCCGGAAGCTAAGGAATTTATCTCGATATTATAGGAAGGAGCTTCTTTACCATCGGCAAGCTCTCCGATAAAAGAGACGGAAACCATATCTTCTTTGCTGGAATATGCAACTTTTTTATTCAGAATTTTCTCTTCGTCCAAGCCACCCAAAGAAGCGATGGTGTTACGAAGCAACCGTGCATCTTCCTTTATTGCCACGACAAAGGCTTTGGACTCCTTACTTGTATCGAGCTTGTACAGAGGGGCATCTTTATTTAACTTGATCATGGAATTGTATATGTTCCGAAGTTCGCTTTTATTGTGTGCATCGAAACGCGAATTCCTGTTAGGCGTATAAGCGGTCAGATAATTATTATGGATACTGTTCAAAACAGCGCCATTATATGCCACACTGTCCCCTCCTTCCTTCTTCAATGATTTTATCTTATTATATATAAAAGCCCAAAACATGGCAATATAAATAATATACAAATGTAAATATAAGGCAATTGACTGCCCTTTAATACATATATCGGTTGGAGAATGCAAATAGAAAAGAATCCTATTCAAAATAATTAATAAAAAAATAAACAAAATTGGGACAAAAAACTATTCTAACCAGTTGACGGTGCAGGTTTCTTGTGTTATAGTAATCAAACGAGATTAGTTTTAGGTCTTTTTTTTATGCTCAAAAATTGGAGGAAAAATATATGCGTACGAGAATTACATTGGCATGTACAGAATGCAAGCAGCGTAACTACAATACAACAAAAGATAAGAAAGCTCATCCTGATAGAATGGAGACAAAAAAATATTGTAGATTCTGCAAGACTCATACTATGCACAAAGAAACTAAATAATTGGCCCGTAATTTTTGAAAGGAGTACAACATGGGAGATTCCGCAAATACAGAAAAAGCACCAAAGACAGATTTTTTTAAAGGTGTAAAAACTGAATTTAAGAAAATCACCTGGCCAGATAAAGATGCACTTCTCAAACAGTCTACAGCAGTTGTTTGCGTTTCGGTTGTGGTAGGAGTAATTATTGCCATACTCGATTTTATCATCCAGTATGGTGTGGATTTCGTGACGACGTTGTAGAGTGAGGGTGGATAAATGTCAGAGGCAAATTGGTATGTAGTACATACCTATTCCGGGTATGAGAATAAAGTTAAAGCCAATATTGAGAAGACAATCGAGAACAGGCATCTGGAGGAAGAGATTCTTGAGGTTCGTGTTCCTATGCAGGATGTTGTAGAGATGAAGAACGGTGCTAAAAAGAATGTTCAGAAAAAAATGTTTCCGGGTTATGTTCTTATTAATATGGTAATGAATGATGACACATGGTATGTTGTCAGAAATACGAGAGGTGTTACAGGCTTTGTAGGTCCGGGAAGTAAACCGGTACCGCTTACGGAAGCAGAAATGAAACCTCTTGGCATTAAAGTGGAAAATATCTCCGTGGATTTTGCAGAGGGAGATACGATTGCTGTTGTTGCCGGGGTTTGGAAAGACACGGTAGGCGTCGTACAAAGAATGGATTACGGCAAACAGACAGCTACGATTAATGTAGAACTTTTCGGCAGGGAAACGCCGGTCGAAATCAGTTTTGCAGAAGTAAGAAGAATGTAAGAGATATTTTTATCGGAGCATTTTCCGGTTTAAATATAAATCTAGGAACGTGAAAAGCCTTGGATTTTGTCGAGGCAGTGGGAGCAACATCCGGTCGGTCTTGCCGTGTGAAGGATGGAGCGCCATACCACAATATTTTAGGAGGTGCCAAAATGGCAAAGAAAGTAGAAGGATATATTAAGTTACAGATTCCTGCCGGAAAAGCAACACCGGCTCCACCGGTTGGTCCTGCACTTGGACAGCATGGTGTTAACATTGTTGAATTTACAAAACAGTTCAACGCAAGAACAGCAGATAAAGGTGATATAATTATCCCTGTTGTTATTACGGTATATGCAGATAGAAGTTTCAGCTTTGTTACAAAAACTCCGCCTGCAGCAGTACTGCTTAAAAAAGCGTGCAACATTAAGTCCGGTTCGGCAGTGCCTAACAAGACAAAGGTAGCTACGATTTCCAAAGATAAGATTAAGGAAATTGCTGAGCTGAAAATGCCTGACTTAAATGCAGCATCTCTCGAAGCAGCGATGAGTATGATCTCAGGTACGGCAAGAAGTATGGGCATTGCAGTAGAAGATTAATAACAATTAAAAGTGGGAGGCAATAATTGTTGCCGGTTGAACCATAGGAGGAATTGACAATGAAACATGGAAAAAAATATAATGAAGCTGCAAAACAGGTAGACCGTGCTGTTCAGTACGAGCCCGCAGAAGCGATTGCTCTTGTAAAGAAGACAGCTACTGCAAAATTTGATGAGACAATTGAGGTTCATATCAGAACAGGCTGCGACGGACGTCATGCTGAACAGCAGATTCGTGGTGCAGTTGTATTACCTAACGGTACAGGTAAGGAAGTAAAGGTATTGGTATTCGCAAAAGGCGATAAGGCAGCTGAAGCAGAAGCAGCAGGAGCAGATTATGTAGGCGGTGATGAACTTATACCTAAGATTCAGAATGAGGGATGGTTGGACTTCGATGTTGTTGTTGCAACGCCTGATATGATGGGTGTCGTAGGACGTCTCGGTAAGGTTCTCGGACCGAAAGGCTTAATGCCTAACCCGAAAGCCGGAACGGTAACGATGGATGTGACAAAGGCTGTTAACGACATCAAGGCAGGTAAGATTGAATACAGATTGGATAAATCGAACATCGTTCACGTGCCTGTTGGTAAAGCTTCCTTTACGGAAGAACAGTTATCACAGAACTTCGGTGCTTTGATGGAAGCTATTGTAAAAGCAAAACCTTCGGCGCTTAAAGGACAGTATTTAAGAAGCATTACACTTTCTTCCACAATGGGACCTGGTGTAAAAGTAAGCGTCGCTAAGTTCTAATTATTGCTTGCTTATAGAGTTTATAAGGGCTGCCGCACTAAGAAATTAGTGTGGTGGCTTTTTTAATAGTTTGTGTGCATAAAAATGTTTACGGACTCTTATAATTGAAGAATTTGTGTTATAATTATATCGTTACTTAAAAATAGCTGGAGTTCGAGATAAATGAAGAAAACCCGAAGAAGAAAAAAGCACTTCCTGAATATCCTGTTAACTTTCTGGATAACCTTTGCCGGAGTAGTTGGCGTCGGTATTGCGGGAATAATGATATATAATACCATTGTAGGCAAAGCGAATGCGATTGCCCTTTCTCCTTCCGGACTTACGGAAGCGGTCACACATTTGTTTGAGGAAAAGATACCGGAAGATGGTGGGAAAATGGAAGATGCTTCGGTTCAAAGTGGTAAATACGGAACAATCCTTGCAGATGAAAAATACATGAAAGAAAACAATATTTATGCGAAGGAAGCAGCGTCGGAAGAAGAAGTTACTTTATCTTTCGGAGGAGATATTCTGTTCGATCCGAATTATAGTGTCATGGTTAGATTGCTGCAAAGGGCGAACGGCATCTATGACAGCATATCGCCGGAACTCTTGGAGGAAATGAAAAGCGCGGATATCTTAATGCTGAACAATGAATTCCCATATTCTGACCGGGGAACACCTACGCCCGAGAAGCAGTTTACGTTCAGGGCCAAGCCGGAATCCGTGAGTCTTCTCAACGATATGGGTGTAGACATCGTCTCGTTGGCCAACAACCATGCGTACGATTACGGTGAGGAGGCACTGATGGATTCTCTGGATATTCTGCAAGAGGCAGGGGTTCCCTATGTGGGAGCGGGGCGCAATCTGGAGGAAGCGGTCAAACCTGTTTATTTCATAATAAATGATATAAAAATAGCGTATATATCCGCGACGCAGATCGAAAGGCTGGATAATCCGGATACCAAAGGAGCGACGGATGCGTCGCCGGGAGTTTTCCGCTGTTGGAATCCGGACTATCTTTTGGAGAAGATAAAGGAAACAAAGGAAAACAGCGACTTTGTTGTGGTTTACATTCATTGGGGAACGGAAAATACGGAACAACTCGACTGGGCACAGCTGGATCAGGCTCCGAAGATTGTGGAAGCGGGAGCAGATCTGATTATCGGAGATCATCCCCATTGCCTTCAGCCTATCCAATATGTGAACGGAGTGCCGGTCGTATATAGCCTGGGAAACCTCTGGTTCAACTCCAAGCAAGTGGATACCTGTCTTGTTAAGGCATCCATAGATAAAAATGGATTAAAAAGCCTTAGATTCATACCTGCACTGCAAAAGGACTGCAGAACCTCCCTGCTGGAGGGAGAAGAAAAAGAAAGAGTGCTTTCCTATATGCGCTCCATTTCTCCGGGAGTGAATATCGATGCGGAAGGATATATAAACTGAGCGGCGAGCGGTACTGTTTGAATATAAAAAAGGCAGCATACAATTTCGCAGGCACATATATTTTATTTGCCGGAAAACACTTGACAATATATAAGGAGATATATTATATTATTAGAGGTCGTTTGACCATGCCGAAGACAGTAGGTGCCGGATAGGAACGGAGAAGCGTTCATACGGCGTAAGCATATCGCCTACCGAGGAGAAGAGTTAATGTTGTAATATGACTTTAAACCTTTCTGTCTTCAGAGAGGTTTTTTATATGTATACAGACTCCTATCGGCAAGCAAAGGGCGAAAGTCCTTACAAATCTACAAGGAGGTAAAAGAAGTGGCAAAAATTGAATTGAAACAACCCATCGTAGAAGAAATTTCCGCTAATATCAAAAATGCGCAGTCAGTTGTTCTCGTTGATTACCGTGGACTTACGGTAGAACAGGATACAAAGCTTCGTAAACAGCTTCGTGAAGCAGGAATTACTTACAAGGTTTACAAAAACACGATGATGAATTTCGCGTTTAAAGGAACAGATTTTGAAGCACTCGCTCCATATCTGGAAGGTCCCAGCGCAGTTGCTATCTCTACAGACGATGCTACGTCACCTGCAAGGGTATTATGCAACTTTGCAAAGGAAGCAAGCAAACTCGAAATTAAAGGCGGTGTAGTTGAAGGTACGGCATATGACGCAAAAGGTATTGCTGAAATTGCTAAAGTTCCTTCAAGAGATGAATTGCTCTCCAAATTGCTTGGAAGCATCCAGTCTCCTATTACCAATTTTGCTCGTGTCATGAACCAGTTGGCAGAAAAAGGCGGCGCGTCTGCATGCGAAGCACCGGCAGAAGAAACAGCTCCGGCAGTAGAAGAGACAACGGCACCTGTTGCGGAAGAAACGGCAGCGCCGGTTGAAGAAACTCCTGCTGAGTAATGGGAAGAAATAACGATAGATGTAAATTATCGATCAAAACAAAGTAATTAAAAATCTAACTTACAAATTTATAATGGAGGTAAATAAAAATGGCAAAATTAACAGCTCAGGAACTTATTGATGCTATTAAAGAGTTAACAGTATTAGAATTAAATGATTTGGTAAAAGCTTGTGAAGAAGAATTCGGCGTATCCGCAGCAGCAGGTGTTGTAGTTGCGGCAGCAGGTGCAGGCGATGGTGCAGCAGCAGAAGAAGAGAAGACAGAATTCGACGTTGAGCTTACAGACGTAGGCCCTAACAAGGTTAAAGTAATCAAAGTTGTACGTGAAGCTACAGGCCTTGGCTTGAAAGAAGCAAAAGACTTGGTTGACAGTGCTCCTAAGATGGTTAAAGAAGCAACTTCTAAGCAGGATGCTGAAGATATCAAAGCAAAATTGGAAGCTGAAGGCGCTAAAGTTACAATTAAATAATTGTTTTTTACCAGAAGATATACAACGGTATCCGGAGGTCGGGTGCCGTTGTTTTTTTACCTTTGTATTATTAGTCTTAAATTTTTGAAAAATTCCTTGACTGGGTAAAATTCTTGTAGTAGAATGGATGATGCACTATTGTGTTAAGGTGTGGGTACTTTTAATTTTTGCAGAAACAGGAATTAAGGGATCAGATATATAAATCACCAATAAATAGTCTTAAAATCATAAAGAACGGGGTGAAATGTCAATGGAAAAGAACAGAATACGTCCTATTGCCTCAGGCAAGAACATACGTATGAGTTATTCACGGCAAAAAGAGGTTTTGGAGATGCCCAATCTTATAGAAGTTCAGAAGGACTCCTATAAATGGTTTCTCTCAGAAGGCTTAAAAGAAGTCTTTGATGATATATCTCCAATTGCGGATTATAGCGGACATTTAAGTCTGGAATTCGTCAGCTTCGAATTGTGTGAAGATGATGTTAAGTATTCTATTGAAAAATGCAAGGAAAGAGATGCGACTTATGCGGCACCGTTAAAGGTCAAAGTCCGCCTTTACAACAAGGAAAAAGAAGAAATCAGTGAACACGAAATCTTCATGGGCGATCTTCCGTTAATGACGGAAACAGGAACCTTTGTTATCAATGGAGCTGAACGTGTTATCGTTAGCCAGTTGGTACGTTCTCCGGGCATATATTATGCAATCGGACACGATAAGATCGGTAAGAGACTATTTTCTTCCACCGTTATTCCTAACCGTGGAGCATGGCTGGAATACGAGACAGATTCCAATGATGTTTTTTATGTACGTGTAGACAGAACGAGAAAAGTGCCGATTACCGTCCTTATCAGGGCGTTGGGCGTTGGCACCAATGATGAGATACGCGAGCTTTTCGGGGACGAACCCAAGATTGAAGCGAGCTTTGGAAAGGACACTGCTGAGAATTATCAGGAGGGTCTGTTAGAGTTATACAAAAAAATACGTCCGGGTGAACCCCTAAGCGTAGAAAGTGCGGAGAGCTTAATTACCGCGATGTTTTTTGACCCCAGAAGATATGATTTGGCAAAAGTTGGAAGATATAAATTTAACAAGAAATTAGCATTAAAAAATAGAATCAGACACCATATCCTCGCAGATGATGTGGTAGATGTAACGACCGGCGAAGTGTTGGCGACTGCAGGAACGAAAGTAACTGCCGAGTTAGCCGATAATATTCAGAATGCGGCGGTTCCTTATGTATATATCCAGACGGAGGAGAAGAATGTAAAGGTTCTTTCCAACATGATGGTGGATATTACTAATTTTGTAGATTGCAATCCCCGCGAACTGGGTATTACCGAACTCGTATACTATCCCGTTTTACAGCAGATTCTGGAAGAATACAGCGATGACCCGGAAGCGCTTGCCGATGCAATCAAGAAAAATGTCCATGAACTTATACCGAAACATATTACGAAGGAAGATATTATCGCTTCCATTAATTACAATATTCATTTGGAATATGGTATCGGCAATGACGATGATATCGATCATCTGGGCAACAGACGTATCAGAGCGGTAGGAGAATTGCTTCAGAACCAGTATAGAATCGGTTTGTCCAGATTGGAAAGAGTTGTTCGTGAGAGAATGACAACACATGATGCGGAAGAGATTTCCCCGCAGGTACTCATTAATATTAAACCGGTACAGGCAGCGGTAAAAGAGTTCTTCGGTTCTTCACAGTTGTCTCAGTTTATGGATCAGAATAATCCGTTAGGAGAGCTTACTCATAAGAGACGTCTTTCCGCATTAGGTCCCGGCGGTTTGTCCAGAGACCGTGCCGGATTCGAAGTCCGTGACGTTCACTATTCTCATTACGGAAGAATGTGCCCGATCGAGACCCCGGAAGGTCCTAACATCGGTTTGATCAACTCGCTTGCTACCTATGCGAGAATTAACGAATACGGTTTTGTGGAAGCACCTTATCGTATTATCGACAGATCAGATCCGGAAAATCCTCGTGTAACTGATGAAGTTGTCTATATGACAGCGGATGAAGAAGATAATTACCACGTAGCGCAGGCGAACGAAGCGTTGGACGAGAACGGCTATTTTATTAGAAACAGCGTTTCCGGCCGTTATAAAGATGAAACTTCCGAATATCCTAAGGCGATGTTTGAGTATATGGATGTGTCTCCTAAGATGGTATTTTCTGTTGCTACGGCACTTATTCCGTTCTTGGAGAACGACGATGCCAACAGGGCACTGATGGGTTCCAACATGCAGCGTCAGGCAGTTCCTCTCTTAACGACAGAAGCACCTGCCGTCGGAACGGGAATGGAACCGAAAGCAGCGGTTGACTCGGGTGTTTGTGTTGTTGCAAGAAAATCAGGTACGGTAGATTACGTATCTTCAAGACTTATTAAAATAACCTATGATGACGGTGAGAGAGACGAATACCGTCTGACGAAGTTTGCAAGGAGTAATCAGTCTAACTGTTATAACCAGAAGCCTATCGTATTTAAGGGCGATCATGTGGAAAAAGGCCAGGTGATTGCAGACGGCCCTTCTACTGCGGACGGCGAATTGGCTCTGGGCAAGAATCCTTTGATCGGATTTATGACATGGGAAGGTTATAACTATGAAGATGCTGTTCTTCTGAGCGAAAGACTAGTTCAGGAAGATGTATATACATCTGTTCATATTGAAGAATATGAAGCAGAAGCGCGCGATACCAAATTGGGACCGGAAGAGATTACAAGAGACGTTCCGGGTGTCGGTGATGATGCATTAAAGGATTTGGATGATAGAGGAATTATAAGAATCGGTGCGGAGGTACGCGCCGGAGATATCCTTGTGGGTAAAGTTACCCCGAAGGGAGAAACGGAGCTTACTGCGGAAGAAAGACTTCTTCGTGCAATTTTCGGTGAAAAGGCGAGAGAGGTAAGAGATACTTCTTTGAAGGTTCCCCACGGCGAATATGGTATTGTAGTAGATGCCAAGGTTTTCACGAGAGAGAATGGCGATGAGTTGTCCCCGGGTGTAAATCAGGCGGTACGCATTTATATTGCTCAGAAGAAAAAGATTTCAGTGGGCGATAAAATGGCCGGACGTCATGGTAACAAGGGTGTTGTTTCCCGAGTGCTCCCGGTAGAAGATATGCCTTATTTGCCTAACGGACGCCCTCTCGATATCGTACTCAATCCTTTGGGTGTGCCTTCCCGTATGAACATTGGACAGGTACTTGAGATTCACCTTTCTCTTGCGGCGAAAGCACTCGGCTTCAACGTTGCAACGCCGGTGTTCGACGGCGCTAACGAGAATGATATTATGGATACCCTCGATCTTGCCAATGATTATGTCAATATGGAATGGGAAGATTTTGCAAAGAAATATAAGGACGATTTGCTTCCGGAAGTGATGGAATATTTGTCTGAAAACAGAGACCATAGAGCACTTTGGAAAGGAGTTCCTATTTCCAGAGACGGTAAGGTTAGACTGCGTGACGGCAGAACCGGAGAATATTTTGACAGTCCGGTAACTATCGGTCATATGCATTACTTGAAGCTTCACCATCTGGTAGACGACAAGATTCACGCTCGCTCTACAGGACCATACTCGCTCGTAACACAGCAGCCGCTCGGCGGTAAAGCTCAGTTCGGCGGACAGAGATTTGGTGAGATGGAAGTTTGGGCTCTGGAAGCATATGGTGCTTCTTATACACTTCAGGAGATTCTTACAGTGAAATCCGATGATGTTGTCGGACGTGTGAAAACATATGAAGCGATTATTAAGGGTGACAATATACCTGAGCCGGGCATTCCTGAATCTTTCAAAGTACTCTTGAAAGAATTGCAGTCTCTCGGACTTGACGTGCGCGTGCTCCGCGAGGATCAGAGCGAAGTTGAAATCATGGAAACGATAGATTACGGCGATACTGATTACCGTTATGAAATCGAAGGGGATTCCAAAGGATATGATTATGAACAGGAATCTTTTGGTTCCCTTGGATATCAGAAACAGGAATTCGATGAAGACAGCGGCGAATTGATAAGCTCCGAAGATGAGGAAGATTTGGACGAAGAACTGGATTTGGAACTGGATGAAGAAGCTGAATTTGTAGAGTCTTTTGGTGAATAGGATAATATCTGGAAGGAGTACCAAAAATGTCAGAAACAAAACAGGAAATGTATCAGCCGATGACGTTTGATGCAATCAAGATTGGTTTGGCATCACCCGAAAAAATCAGAGAGTGGTCCAGAGGAGAAGTATTGAAACCCGAGACCATTAATTACAGAACATTAAAGCCTGAAAAGGAAGGTTTGTTTTGTGAAAAGATTTTTGGCCCCAGCAAAGACTGGGAGTGTCACTGCGGTAAATATAAGAAAATCAGATATAAAGGTGTTGTCTGCGACCGCTGCGGAGTAGAAGTAACGAAGGCTAGCGTGCGTAGAGAACGTATGGGACATATCGAGCTTGCAGCGCCGGTATCCCACATTTGGTATTTTAAGGGAATCCCCAGCCGTATGGGTTTGATTCTCGATTTATCCCCGAGAGTGCTTGAAAAAGTATTGTACTTCGCTTCCTATATTGTACTTGATGCAGGCGAAACCGACTTAGAGTATAAGCAGGTACTGTCTGAGAGAGAGTACCAGGATGCGAGAGAAACATGGGGAAACAAATTCCGTGTAGGA
This sequence comes from Clostridiales bacterium, assembly GCA_012520655.1. GTDB lineage: Bacteria > Bacillota > Clostridia > Lachnospirales > Lachnospiraceae > Kineothrix. The sequence goes on from JAAYNW010000010.1 coordinate 92,032, forward strand.
ATGGGAGCGGAGGCGATTAAAGAATTGCTTCAGGCGATTGATCTCGAAACGGAAGCGGTAGAATTAAAAACGGGCTTAAAGGAATCGACCGGACAGAAACGGGCGAGAATTATCAAAAGGCTGGAAGTAGTAGAAGCGTTCAGGGAATCCGGAAATAAACCGGAATGGATGATTATGGATGCGATTCCGGTTATTCCACCGGATTTACGTCCTATGGTTCAGCTCGACGGCGGACGTTTTGCGACCTCCGATTTGAATGATTTATATAGAAGAATTATTAATAGAAATAATCGTTTAAAAAGACTGCTTGAACTCGGCGCTCCTGATATTATCGTGCGCAACGAGAAGAGAATGCTTCAGGAGGCCGTAGATGCGCTTATCGATAACGGCAGGCGTGGACGTCCGGTAACCGGACCGGGCAATAGGGCACTGAAGTCTCTGTCCGATATGTTAAAAGGTAAATCCGGACGTTTCCGTCAGAATTTGCTCGGGAAACGTGTTGATTATTCCGGACGTTCCGTTATCGTCGTAGGGCCGGAACTTAAGATTTATCAGTGCGGTCTTCCGAAAGAGATGGCTATTGAGCTTTTTAAACCTTTCGTTATGAAAGAACTGGTAGCGAGAGGTATTTCACAGAATATCAAAAATGCTAAGAAATTGGTGGAGAGACTGGATACACAGGTATGGGATGTCTTGGAAGAAGTTATTAAAGAGCATCCGGTTATGTTAAACCGTGCGCCTACACTTCATAGACTCGGTATTCAGGCGTTTGAGCCTATTCTCGTGGAAGGAAAGGCAATCAAGCTTCATCCGCTCGTATGTACCGCATTTAATGCCGACTTCGATGGCGACCAGATGGCCGTACATCTTCCGCTTTCCGTGGAAGCACAGGCAGAGTGCCGCTTTTTACTGCTTTCACCCAATAACCTGTTAAAACCCTCCGACGGAGGACCGGTTGCCGTTCCTTCTCAGGATATGGTTCTCGGTATTTACTATTTAACGCAGGAGAGACCGGGAGTTATAGGAGAGGGCAAGTACTTCAAAAATGTAAACGAAGCTATCCTTGCTTATGAAAATGGCTTCTGTACTCTGCATTCCAGAATTAATGTAAAAGTGACGAAGCAGGACGAAAACGGCAATGAAATAAGCGGCAACGTGGAATCTACGCTTGGACGTTTCCTGTTCAATGAAATCCTTCCTCAGGATTTAGGATTTGTTGACAGAACGCTTCCGGAGAACTTCCTTAAATTGGAAGTGGATTTTCATGTAGGTAAAAAGCAGTTAAAACAGATCCTTGAAAAAGTTATCAATACTCATGGTGCCTCCAAAACAGCGGAAGTACTCGACTTGATTAAATCTACCGGATATAAATATTCTACGAAGGCGGCGATGACGGTTTCCATTTCGGATATGACAGTGCCCGAACAGAAACAGGAGATGCTGAATGAAGCGCAGCATACCGTAGATAAAATTTCTCAGAATTACAGGCGCGGACTTATCGCGGAAGAAGAAAGATACCGTGCGGTCGTAGAGACATGGAACGAGACGGATAAGGAACTTACGGAAGTTCTTTTGTCAGGGCTTGATAAGTATAACAACATTTTCATGATGGCTGACTCCGGTGCCCGTGGTTCCAATCAGCAGATTAAACAGCTTGCGGGTATGCGTGGACTTATGGCGGATACGACGGGAAGAACTATTGAACTTCCTATTAAATCCAACTTCCGTGAAGGTCTGGACGTTTTGGAATATTTCATGTCCGCACACGGTGCACGTAAAGGTCTGTCGGATACCGCGCTTCGTACGGCTGACTCCGGTTACCTGACAAGGCGTATGGTTGACGTTTCGCAGGAACTCATTATTCGTGAAGTCGATTGCTGCGAAGGTAAGGAAGAGATTCCGGGAATGGTCGTAAAAGCCTTTATGGACGGTAAAGAAACAATAGAAGGATTAAAGGACAGAATTAACGGAAGATATTCCTGCGAAGATATCAAGGACAGAGACGGTAATTTAATCGTTAAGAGAAATCATATGATTACACCCAGCCGCGCAGCTAAGATACTAAGCGTTGGTGTGAATGAAAAAGGCGAGCCTTTGGAAGCGGTTAAGATTCGTACGATTCTTACATGCCGTTCACACAATGGTATCTGTGCAAAATGCTACGGTGCAAATATGGCTACCGGTGAGGCCGTACAGGTAGGAGAAGCTGTCGGAATTATAGCAGCGCAGTCTATCGGTGAACCCGGTACACAGCTTACCATGCGTACCTTCCATACCGGCGGTGTCGCAGGTGACGATATTACACAGGGTCTGCCCCGTGTTGAAGAACTTTTTGAGGCAAGAAAGCCGAAGGGTCTTGCGATTATTGCTGAATTCGGCGGTATCGCAACGATTAAGGACACGAAGAAAAAACGTGAAATCGTTATTACAAATGAGGAAACAGGCGAATCTAAGACTTATCTGATCCCTTACGGTTCCAGAATCAAGATTTTGGACGGGACAGTGCTGGAGGCCGGTGATGAACTGACGGAAGGTAGTGTTAACCCTCATGACTTGTTAAAGATAAAGGGAGTACGTGCCGTTCAGGATTACATGCTCCGTGAAGTACAGCGCGTATACCGCTTACAGGGTGTTGATATCAGCGATAAGCATATAGAGGTCATTGTACGTCAGATGCTTAAGAAGGTTCGCATCGAGAATAACGGTGATGCGGATTACTTGCCGGGAACCTTGGTGGATATTCTCGATTTTGAAGAAATGAACGAGAAGCTGGTGAAAGAAGGAAAAGAACCTGCAGAAGGCAAACAGGTAATGCTCGGTATTACGAAGGCAGCCCTCGCTACGAATTCCTTCCTGTCAGCGGCATCCTTCCAGGAGACGACAAAAGTTCTTACGGAAGCTGCAATTAAAGGAAAGGTTGATCCTCTTATCGGTCTTAAAGAAAATGTTATCATCGGTAAGCTGATTCCGGCCGGAACAGGTATGAAGAGATACCGCAATACAACGCTTGATACGGATAACAATCTGATGGACACGATTTCTTTTGATGAAGGCAGTTTTTATGATGAAGAAATGACTTTCGACGAGTTATATGTCGAAGTCGGGAATACTGAGGAAGAAACTGTTGAAGAAGAAACCGAAGTTTAATTCAAAATTTTAAAAAAATATTGACAATGCATCTGCAACCACTTATACTATTTAGGTGTGCACGCAGATGCATTTTCTTTTTTTGCACATTTTGCAAATATAGAAATAGAGTATCTATGGCATAATAACTATTTAGTATATACCACAGGAGGTGAAACAGAATGCCAACATTTAACCAGTTAGTAAGAAAAGGACGTCAGACATCAGAAAAGAAGTCAACAGCACCTGCTCTCCAGAAGGGATTTAACTCTCTTCACAAAAAAGCGATCGAAACTTCTTCTCCTCAGAAAAGAGGTGTTTGTACAGCTGTTAAGACAGCAACTCCTAAAAAACCTAACTCAGCTCTTAGAAAAATCGCCAGAGTACGTCTTTCCAACGGAATCGAAGTAACAAGCTATATTCCGGGAGAAGGACACAACCTTCAGGAACACAGCGTTGTTCTTATCAGAGGCGGTAGAGTAAAGGACTTACCGGGTACAAGATACCATGTTATCAGAGGTACGCTCGATACCGCGGGAGTCGCTAACAGAAGACAGGCTCGTTCCAAATATGGAGCTAAGAGACCTAAGGCTGGTAAATAATTAGGATTTTTGTACTACAGCATAACTAATTTGTGTTGGAATTCTGTATGTGACATGGTTTTGTCATGTTACCGCGCTTCACTGCGTTATGAACGTTTTTGAAACAGACGTATAGAAAACCGCACGAACACATTATCAAGTGAGTACCGTTGAATTATCAATCCAATTGTTGAAACGTCAATAGTTGGGTACTAATAAGGAGGGAAGAATCGTGCCACGTAAAGGACATATTCAAAAAAGAGATGTATTAGCAGATCCTTTATACGAGAATAAGGTAGTGACCAAGCTTATCAATAACATTATGTTAGATGGTAAGAAGGGTGTAGCTCAGAGAATCGTATATGGAGCATTTGCAACAGTAGAAGAAAAAGCAGGCAAGCCGGCTCTTGAAGTTTTTGAGGAAGCTATGAATAACATTATGCCTGTTCTCGAAGTAAAAGCAAGACGTATCGGTGGTGCTACTTATCAGGTTCCGATCGAAGTAAGAGCAGAGAGACGTCAGGCTTTGGCACTTCGTTGGCTGACATTGTATTCTCGTAAAAGAGGCGAGAAAACGATGCAGGAAAGATTAGCAAATGAAATTCTTGATGCGGCAAATAATACAGGCGCAGCCGTTAAGAAAAAAGAAGATATGCACAAAATGGCAGAAGCTAATAAAGCGTTTGCTCATTATAGATTCTAAAGGAGGAATAACCCTTGGCTGGAAGAGAATATCCATTAGAGAGAACCAGAAACATCGGTATTATGGCTCACATTGATGCGGGTAAGACAACTCTTACGGAACGTATCTTGTTCTATACCGGTGTTAATTATAAGATTGGTGATACTCATGAAGGTACTGCTACCATGGACTGGATGGAACAGGAGCAGGAAAGAGGTATTACGATAACATCAGCCGCGACAACTTGTCACTGGACATTGCAAGAAGGCACAAAAGCAAAGCCTGGAGCATTGGAACACCGTATTAATATTATTGATACGCCGGGACACGTTGACTTTACGGTAGAAGTTGAGCGTTCACTCCGTGTACTCGATGGCGCAGTAGGCGTATTTTGTGCAAAGGGGGGCGTAGAGCCTCAATCTGAAAACGTATGGCGTCAGGCTGACACTTACAACGTACCGAGAATGGCATTTATTAATAAGATGGACATTTTAGGTGCGAATTTTTACGGTGCAGTAGAGCAGATCAAGACAAGACTTGGTAAGAATGCAATCTGTATCCAGTTACCGATAGGTAAAGAAGACAGTTTCAAAGGAATCATTGATTTATTTGAAATGAAAGCATATATCTATAACGATGAAAAAGGCGAAGATATTTCTATCGTAGATATTCCGGACGATATGAAAGATGATGCTGAGCTTTATCGTGCAGAATTAGTAGAAAAGATCTGCGAATTAGATGATGATTTAACTATGATGTATTTGGAAGGCGAAGAGCCTACCAATGAACAGTTGAAGGCAGCGCTCCGAAAAGGAACATGCGAATGCACAGCAATACCTGTATGCTGTGGTACTGCTTACAGAAACAAAGGTGTTCAGAAGCTTCTTAACGCTATTTTGGAGTTCATGCCCGCACCGACAGATATCCCTTCTATTAAGGGTGTCGATTTGGAAGGCAACGAAATTGAAAGGCATTCTTCCGATGATGAACCTTTCGCAGCTCTTGCGTTCAAGATTATGGCTGACCCGTTTGTGGGTAAGCTGGCTTTCTTCAGAGTTTATTCCGGTACTATGAACTCGGGTTCTTATGTACTGAATGCAACAAAAGATAAAAAAGAGCGTGTTGGACGTATTCTTCAGATGCATGCTAATAAGAGAGCGGAACTCGACAAGGTTTACGCAGGCGACATTGCTGCTGCTGTAGGATTTAAGATTACAACAACAGGCGATACCATCTGTGATGAGCAGCATCCGGTAATTCTCGAATCCATGGAATTCCCCGAACCGGTTATCGAGCTCGCAATAGAGCCTAAGACAAAATCAGGACAGGGTAAAATGGGTGAGGCATTGGCGAAACTTGCGGAAGAAGATCCTACATTCCGTGCGCATACCAATACAGAGACCGGACAGACAATTATTGCAGGTATGGGTGAGCTCCATCTTGAAATCATTGTAGACAGACTTCTCCGTGAATTCAAGGTAGAAGCTAACGTAGGTGCTCCTCAGGTTTCTTACAAGGAAACATTTACAAAGCCTGTAGATCAGGAATACAAATATGCAAAGCAGTCCGGTGGACGTGGACAGTACGGACATTGTAAGGTTAAATTCGAGCCTATGGATCCTAACGGTGAAGAAATCTTCAAATTCGAATCTACGGTTGTCGGCGGTGCTATTCCGAAAGAATACATTCCGGCTGTAGGCGAGGGTATTGAAGAAGCTTCCAAATCAGGTGTTCTTGGCGGATTCCCCGTACTCGGTGTACACGCTAATGTTTATGATGGTTCTTATCATGAAGTTGACTCCTCTGAAATGGCTTTCCATATTGCCGGTTCCATGGCGTTCAAGGAAGCTATGAAGAAAGCAAATCCTGTTCTTTTAGAGCCTATCATGAAAGTCGAAGTTACTATGCCTGAAGAATATATGGGTGATGTTATCGGTGATATCAATTCCCGTCGCGGACGTATTGAAGGTATGGAAGATATCGGAGGAGGCAAGCTTGTAAGAGGATATGTACCGCTTGCTGAAATGTTCGGTTATGCAACGGATTTACGTTCAAAGACACAAGGACGCGGTAACTATTCCATGTTCTTTGAAAAATACGAACAGGTACCTAAGAGCGTACAAGAGAAGGTTTTGGCAGCTAAATCAAAGTAAAAATGATGAAACCTTGTCTTGCAGAGAAGGTTTTGGCAGCTAAATCGAAATAAGAAGGCAGGACTATAAATAATGCTTGAAAAACTTGGTATTATTTAATATAATCATATGTAGCCAAGTTAATCGAAAAAAAATATAAATTATATTGTAATCAAATTAAAGGAGGACTTTAGAAATGGCTAAAGCTAAATTTGAAAGAACCAAACCCCATTGTAATATTGGAACCATTGGTCACGTTGATCATGGTAAAACAACTTTAACAGCAGCAATCACAAAGACTTTAAATGCAAGATTAGGTACAGGTCAAGCTGTAGCATTCGATATGATCGATAAAGCTCCGGAAGAAATAGAACGTGGTATTACAATTTCTACTTCTCACGTTGAATATGAAACAGAGAAGAGACATTATGCACACGTTGACTGCCCTGGCCATGCTGACTATGTAAAGAACATGATCACAGGTGCTGCGCAGATGGATGGTGCTATCCTCGTTGTTGCTGCAACTGACGGTGTTATGGCTCAGACAAAAGAGCACATCTTACTTTCCCGTCAGGTAGGTGTTCCTTATATCGTAGTATTCATGAACAAATGCGATATGGTTGACGATCCTGAATTACTTGAGTTGGTAGAAATGGAAGTTAGAGATTTATTGTCCGAGTATGAATTCCCGGGCGATGATACACCGATTATTCAGGGCTCCGCTCTGAAAGCACTCGAAGATCCGAGCAGTGAATGGGGCGACAAGATTCTTGAACTTATGAATGCTGTTGATGAGTATGTTCCGGATCCTGTACGTGATACAGATAAGCCGTTCCTTATGCCTGTCGAAGACGTATTCACAATTACAGGTCGTGGTACTGTTGCTACAGGACGTGTTGAGCGTGGTACACTTCACATCAACGAAGAAGTTGAAATTGTTGGTATTAAAGAAGAGACCAGAAAAACTGTTGTTACAGGTATCGAAATGTTCCGTAAGATGCTTGATGAAGCTCAGGCTGGTGATAACATCGGTGCATTGCTTCGTGGTATCCAGAGAACAGATATCGAAAGAGGTCAGGTTCTTTCCAAACCCGGTTCTGTAAAATGTCATAAGAAATTTACAGCACAGGTTTACGTTTTAACAAAAGATGAAGGTGGACGTCATACTCCTTTCTTCAACAACTACAGACCTCAGTTCTACTTCAGAACAACTGACGTAACTGGCGTATGTAATTTGCCGGATGGTACAGAAATGTGTATGCCTGGTGATAACGTAGAGATGACAATCGAATTGATTCATCCTATCGCTATGGAGCAGGGTCTTACTTTCGCTATTCGTGAAGGTGGACGTACCGTTGGTTCAGGCCGTGTTGCTCAGATTATCGAGTAATTTTTGGTTAGTAATGAGATAAACGCGTGAAGACGCGTAGTAAACAGCCACTGCAAGCTTGCTTGCAAGTGGCTGTTTTTTGCATGCCTGCGCGTACATAGTGAATGCTCATAACCATAGAGTTTGACAACAATAAAGTAATGAATTATTATTTGATAATAGCGAAACAGATTCTTTTAGAACTGAGGAGATACCTTATGGCATTGCAGATTAAAAAGTTATATAACGAAGGGATGTCTTTGTATAAAATGAGACTGATTGCCGGAAAAGGCGGGCTGGATAATCTTGTCCAATGGGTTCATACGATAGAGGATGAAGAAGCCAGTAGCTTTTTGCACGGACAGGAGCTGGTATTTACTGCAGGTATAAGAAACACAAAACCAAACTGGCTGACAGACTTTGCAAAGCGGTTAAATAGCGTGGGCACAAGTGCATTTGTTATCAATCTGGGACCACATATAAAAAAAGTGCCTCAGGAGGCAATCGATTTCTGCAACGAGGTAAATATGCCTCTCTTTACCATACCATAGGAAATCAGGCTGGTGGATGTAACAAGGAACTTTTGTGAAAAGATTATACACAGTGACAATATAGAAAACAGTCTGGCTTCTGCAATAAAGAATATTTTGTTCGAGATAGGCGATAAAGAAACACAGATTCTTCAAATGGAGCGTTACGGATTTATGAGGGATAACGCCTTTTGTTTCCTTTGTATTTCCTCAAAGGAGGATAATAATTCAGCCCATGAAGAAAAGTACAAGAGGCTTTCAAGATATGCAGAAAAAGTTGGAAGATCTATAAGGGATTTGTTTATTCACTTTGTCTATAAGGAAACATTGATTCTCGTCTTAGTGGAATATTCGGAAGAGGAAGTGAATCGTTTTCTGGATGATTTTATGTATAATATTAAAAACGCCAATGTGACAACAGATATTTATGTAGGCGTTAGTTCTATTATTTCAGGGATATCGGATCAGAGGAATAATTTTGAGAATGCTATTAATACCAATAAAATAGCGGTAAGAAATAATTCATCGATAGTAAGATATGACAGACTTGGACTGACAAAGATATTTATGGATGTGAAGGACAAAAATTTATTATATGACTATTATTATACGATCATCGGGAAAATTGAGCAGTATGATAAAGAAAACGGTACCGAATTATTGGATTTTCTGAAAACATATATCAGCTGTAACGGAAGCCCTCGGCTTGTTTCCGAAAAGCAATATATACATAGGAATACGGTAAACAATATGATTAAAAAAATTGAAAGAATCACAGGTTATAATCTGCTTAATCTGGAAGCGAAGGTTATAAGTTCTATTGGATTCATGATAAAAGATGTTTTATAATAGTTAGAAAAATACGTTACTGAGAACGGAGTGAACAGTACCTAGAATGTGCATTAGCACAATAAATACTATGCAATTATACGTTGTAATAATAAAAATGCTATATTATAATGTGTAGATAATAAAGAAAAGCAAAGAGGCTTGGTCATGTGAATATGTCCAAGCCTTTCTTTTTAGGAGGATACTGCTATGAACGGTTTTGACATCAGAAACAAACAGAAAAAGTATAATTTGCAGTCTTGGAGCAAACAGTGGGGAATCAACCCTATTTCAGTAGAAAAAGCAGACGGTATTTACTTTTGGGATTACGAAGGGAACAGATACGCCGACATGTCTTCTCAGTTAGTGAATATGAATGTAGGATTCGGTAACAAAAAAATAGGAGATGCAATTAAAAAACAAGTGGATCAGTATTGTTATGTAGGGCCTTCTTATGGTGACGAATCAAGAGCATGCTTGGCTGAAAAAATTGTGAATTTATTGCCGGACAATTTCGGAAAGGTTTTTTTTACTAATGCGGGTGCTGATGCCAATGAGAATGCAGTGAAGATAGCCAGGATGTTTACCGGAAAGAATAAGATACTCAGCCGATATAGAAGTTATCATGGTTCCTCATTCGGTGCCGGAAATTTAACGGGAGAGCCCAGAAGATATACTTTGGAGCCCGGAATTCCCGGATTTATTAAGTTCTTTGATCCATATATTTATAGAGAAGCAATTGCATTTGATATTTGAATATTTTCCAATACTGTCACAGCATTTAAAGAGAAAAGGAGGTGTTCTGTCCGGCGGACAGCAGCAACAGCTTGCTATAGCAAGAGCATTAATGGCAGATCCCAAAATACTTATTCTCGACGAACCTACGGAAGGTATTCAGCCCAATACTGTATCGGAAATAGCAAATACGCTGGCCAGATACCATAAAGAGAAAAAGGTGCCTCTCGTCATCGTCGAACAGAATCTGAAATTTGCCAGAAAAACAGGTAATAAATTCCTTATCATGCAAAAAGGGACCGTTGTGAATAAGGGAAGAATAGATGAGCTCACCGATGATATAAGTAAGAAGTACTTAAGTGTGTAAGTGAGGGCGCAGGGAGGAAGTGTATGAAAAATTATGCGATTACTATAGCGAGAGGATTCGGCAGCGGAGGAAAAGAGATAGGAACAAAACTGGCGCAAAGGCTGGGAATTTCATGCTATGAACACCAGATATTAAAGCTGGCTTCCGAAGAGAGCGGATTAAATGAAGCTCTGTTCGGTAGAGTGGACGAGAGGCTTTCAGGAAGTCATCTGTCAAAAATGCTGCAGAAGATTCCGTTTACGTCTGTAGTATCTCCGCAGGATAAGCGGTTTGAATCGGATATTAATCTTTTCAATATACAGGCAGAAATTATTAGAAAGCTTACGACGACGACTTCATTTATTGTACTGGGAAAGTGCGCGGACTATGTACTTAAAGATTATGATAATGTGGCGAGTTTTTATGTGGAGGCGCCCAGAAGTGCCTGCGTAAAATCCATTATGAATAAAATGGGAGTATCCGAAGCGCAGGCCCATAAGCTTATCAGTAAAACGGACAAATACAGGGCGGATTATTACAAATATTATACGGGAGGCAACTATTGGACAAATCCTGTCAATTATGACATGACCTTGAACAGTGATCGGATAGAGAGAAATGAATGCGTGGATTTGCTCGAGCACTATGTGAGAGCAAAGTTTAAGCTATAGATTCTGTATTGTTATGTAAGTAATAAGACTTTGAAAGGAGCCTGGGTTTAAAGATGGAATTTTGTTGTTTGGAAAGAATGAAGGATAAGATATATACCTTCAGTTCATTCGGGGATACGGGAAATGGCGGAATAACCAGATTGTCTCTATCCAAAGAAGCGATTGCGGCAAGAACGGAGTTTAAAAAAAGAATGGAGGCATTAGGCGCAGTAGTAGTGACAGACGACTTGGCAAATATGTATGCGACAATCGACGGAGATGAGAACCTTCCGGCAATTATGAGCGGTTCCCATCTCGATTCGGTTGTAAAAGGTGGTAATTACGACGGAGTATTGGGAGTTCTGACCGCAATGGAAGCTGTCGAGACGATTGTCAGAGAGCATATTCCTCACAGGCATCCGATTACTGTAGTTGTATGGACCAATGAAGAGGGCGCGAGATTTGAGCCGGCAATGATGTCTTCGGGCATAATATGCGGCAAGTTTGACAAAGATATTATACTTCGCTCTGAAACGAAAGATATTCCGCGTTATACTTTTAAAGATGCTTTGTCGGAGAGTGGTTTTATGGGCAATATCGAAAATAGAATGTCACCGGAAAAATATATTGCTAACATCGAACTGCATGCGGAGCAAGGTCCTGTTTTATATGAAGAGAATAAGGATATAGGTGTAGTGGCAGGAGTTGTGGGGATGGTGAACTACGAATTAAGAGTGAAAGGGCAGGCGGACCATGCAGGCACTACGCCAATGAAGTATAGAAAGGATGCATTGTATGCTGCATCTCAGACATTGGAGTATATATATGCAAAGCTGGGAAAGCTAGATGAAGAGCTTGTGTATACAATAGGGAAGATAGCAGCATCTCCCAATATCCATACAATTATTCCTGAAGAAGTAAAAATGACAATAGATTCCAGACATAAGAGCCCGGAGGTATTGAAGCAGGTTATTTCGGTAATTGAAAATGTCCCTGGGAAACTGGCAGGCTGCACAGTAGAGGCAGTCAGAGAATGGGACAGGAAGACGGTGGATTTTGATAAAGGGCTTGTGCGCTATGTAGAAAAAAGTGCGGATATGTTAGGCTATTCGTCAAAAAGAATGTATAGCGGAGCCGGTCACGATTCCCAATACATATGCGAGCATGTTCCGACGGCAATGATATTTGTACCCAGCGATAAAGGACACAGCCACTGTGAACTGGAATATACGCCCCTTGAGAATTGCCTAAAGGGTGCCAATGTACTGTTGAACACAATGCTGGAAATCGATAGAAACAGCGACAGCCATATCCTTAAAATTGATGGCAGGAGATAGGAAGAAGTGATATAATTAACCGCAGTCCAGTATCATGTGGGATTGCGGTTTTTATAGAGATTGGACCGAAGGCAGGCGTAGAAGGCGGAACAGTTGTCTACCAAGGGGATTATAAAGAATATGAGAGTGCAAACACGCTACTTAGCCGGTATCTATCCGGTAAATGTACTATGCCGGAACGCAAGGTCAGAATGGGCACATTTGATGAGGAAGACTGCCTAATAATGAAACATGCCAATACTCATTACTTGAAGGACTTAACAGTAGCATTCCCGCTTCACGCCATGGTCGGGATTGCCGGTATATCGCAGGAACCCATTGGCAGAACCGCAAGTTCTACGCCGGCTTCTTATATAGGAATCTGGGATAAGGTCCGGGAGATTTATGCGACCCGGCAGGAAGCCAAAAGAAGAAACATGTGTGCCGGACATTTTTCGTTTCATTCTAAAGGAGCCTGCCCGGACTGTGGCGGTAGCGGGGAGGCAATATGCTCTATGTGTTATAGGCCAGTTATATTTAAACGGCGGAACGTGGAAGTGCAAACAAATTGTACCGACCAAGTGGATAGATGAAAGCACGAAGGAACATAGTATATGCGATCAACAGAAAATGTCATACGGCTATCTGTGGTGGATTATTGATGATAAGGAACATATTTATGCGACCATGGGAGATGGAGGGAATGTGATTTATGTCAATGCAAAGAAGGGAATAGTAGTTTCGATTGCTTCTCTTTATACGCCGCATGCCAGAGATAGAATAGAATTGATCAAAAAGTATATTGAACCGGCGTTTGAAAATGATGTATTAAGAGGAGAAAAAGGCAGGATGATGAGAAAAAAGCAAGTACTTATGTCGATTATAATTTTTGTATTACTGCCAGGCTGCGGTAAGGCCAACGAAGGGTTGGAACCTCAGACAATAGCCTCGGAAGCCGGAAGTGAAGCGCCGGAAGCTTTCAGATATGAAGATTATAGCGGAACATGGACTCAAGGGGGTATCACGAAAGATAAAGTATACGAGGAAGGAGGTACAATTCTAGAGCTTGCCGTAACGGATGGCAATAAGGCTGAGGCTTCTGTTTTTACTCAACAGGCAATAACGGAACGCTTTGCGGATATCGAAGATATTACAGGGGTAATAGAAAATAAGTCTTTTGATTTCGATTTTACCGACGACGGATGGGGCGGAACAGGGACTCTTCGCTTTACCTTTCGGGAAGAAAGCATACACATGGAAGTAATTAATTATCAAATGGCGGAAGATAACGGTAGTGGATACGGAATTAGCGGGACTTATGATTTTTTCAGAGAAGGTTCTCAGAGTATAGGAAATGGAGAAGCTATTGAGGAAATCCAGCTGCGAAAGTGATGATTTCGATGATTCGGTATTTAATGAGTATGAAAAGGAGGAGCTCGAATTGCTCGCGAACTTGTATAATTATAATTCGGAAAGTAAAGCCGAAAGAACACTATTCGATTGATTTCTTTTTCTGAAGAGGATAAATAGACAGATTGCCATTACAAGCATAGGCAAGGATACATACGGCAATAAAATAAGGCAAACACCCGAGACCAAAGATTTCTGCCCCGATTATGATAGGTGCGATCAATGTATTGGTGGCGCTGCCGAATACGGCGGCGTAGCCTAATGCGGCAACAAGGGCGGAGGGAAGTCCGAGAAGCGAGGCGAGAACTACTCCGAACGATGCACCGATGGAAAACAGTGGGGTGACTTCGCCGCCTTGAAAGCCTGCCGATATGGTCAACACCGTAAACAGAAATTTAAGAATAAAATCCCATGAATAGACGGTTCCGTTCAGGCTCATAGAAATTAAGTTCGTGCCGAGTCCCGAATAGCGGCCTTCAAAGCAAAACAGTGAAAGGAGGCCGATCGATGTACCGATGATAAAAATACGTAAAAGGGGGTTCCTTATCTTATGAGCGAACCAGCTTTTTGCTTTATGCAGGCACATGGAAAAAAGACGACCTGTTATTCCGAATAAGATGCCGATGATAAGAAGCTTAGACAAAAGAGTCCATGAAAAAGTTATGTCATTCGTCAATATAAAGGAAAATTTTTCGAGGCCCAACAGACCGGAAATATAACTTGCAGTAAAGGCGGCAATCAATGCGGGTAAAAGTGCGGTATATTCCAAGACTCCGATAGTGAGCACTTCCAATGCAAAAAAAGTTGCTGCGATGGGTGTTCTGAACAACCCGGCGAATCCGGCGGCCATTCCTGTGATTAACAATATTTTTTCACTGTTTGCGATGTGAAACCGCTTGCCGAATGCATGGCCGATGGTCCCGCCAATTTGAACGGCGACGCCTTCCCTTCCGGCACTTCCACCAAACAGGTGAGTGAGCCACGTACCTGTGATGACGAAGGGAATCAGTCGGAATGGTATCTCGTCGCTTATGCCGTGACCGGCTTCAAAAATCAAGCTCATTCCTTTATTGCTTTTGCCGCCGAAGCTTTGGCAGCCCCATACAATTATAACGCCGGCAATGCCGAGAAAAGGGATTAGCAGGTAAGCATACGTGCTTCGGATATCTGTAATCAGAATTAAAATGCTGCCGAATAAAGTATCGATGCAGCCGGCAGCAATGCCGATGAGTGTAGCTATCAGTAATAAAAATAATTTATCTTTAACTTTCTTCCAATAATTCATATAAATCTCATTTCGTAATAAAATTATAAGGTGAGTACCATCTTTCAAGATAAATACCATTTCCTACGTATTATTCCAGGCGAAGCCATAAAGCGGGACGGACTCCGCCGCTGTTATCGCCCGTTGAAGGATGAATAGTGTTGCTGTTGTAGCGGAAGGTACCATTTCCCTGGATGCCAATATTGCCGTCGCCGTGAATATACGTAGATCTTCTATTGTCGCGTCCGGGTGACCGGAGCCACCACCACCATACATACCCATCGAATGTAGCTCTTCGCTTGTTGTTGTTTTCGTCTTTTCTTTGAAACCAGTATCGTTGTTTTGCACTGCGGTTTTCAAGGTTTTTACTGCTGTCACCGAAATATTTGCACGCCACTTCTTCAATGCTTAGAAGAAATACATAATCCCGAGTATCTTCTCCGCCTCTGGAACCGTACCATTGATTGTCCTGGTTAATGTTCAACATCGGAATAATTTTTGACTGTTCGACCGAGGTGAATTTGCTATAAAATTCATTGTTTAGATATTTTCGAAGTGAACAGTCGGCCCATGTCACATTACCTGCGCAATTATGATAAGGGTGTTGTCCGATTATATTTTCAGTGATTATCAAGGCCGCATTGTCTTGAATATCAAGAATGCGCCAATGATAACCGCCAAATGGCACAATTGAGCCTACATTAAAATCCCTCATTCCCTATCTCCTCGTATAAAATAAATATTATGCATTTCTGCTTAATGCGTCTACAAGCGCAAACGCTCAGTATTCCGAGACAAATTCCTATTTATTTTTTTATTCAATATTGGAATTTATTATAAGGTATTTTTATTAACTTAGCAATAATTTATGAATAGGATCATGCCTTTGAAAAGCAGGTGTCAAATAGAACTCAATAAAAATCCGCTTGCGAAGTAATGGCTAACGAGATATCCTCTTTATAAGATACTATGGTAGTAGCCATGCTGAACTTTTCAAGGCAGAAAAGCATATATGGCTTATGGAGAAAGCAGATGAAATATAGATATCATTATAAAACGGCAATTGGAGCAATTTGCATAGAGGAATGTGATAATGCAGTTGTCGGCTTATACCGGGAAGAAAAATATGATGAAAAAGACGACTTCGAAACAGAGCTGTTGAAGGAAGCCGGTCGTCAGTTGACAGAGTACTTAAACAGACAACGAAAAAAGTTCGATCTTCCGCTGCGTGTGGAAGGAACTGAATTCCAGCAGAAAGTATGGAACACATTGCAGGAGATTCCTTATGGAGCAACATGCACATATGGAGAATTGGCCCAGAAGATAGGGCAACCGAAGGCAGCCCGAGCAGTAGGCGGAGCAAATAACAAAAATCCTATTATGATTTTTATTCCCTGCCATCGAGTAATCGGAGCGGACGGAAGCCTCGTTGGCTTTGGTGGCGGATTGGATATGAAGGAATACCTTTTAAATTTAGAAAAGTAATAGTAGGTAAAAAATTTAATTGACAATAGAAAGAAAACATAATATATTACATAAAAAGGTAACATATTACGTTTTATGCTATAAAGGGAGAAATGCAGTGAACGTAGATAGGGATAAATTGTTGGAAGGCTTTGACGATAAGACAGTATTGTTTGGTTTGTTTTTTGCTTTTGCGAACAGACTACAGGCTGCGGGCGATGCTTTTTATGAAGGAATTACATGTAAGCAGTTTTTCCTTCTTATTTGTCTTTCACTGTTTAAGGAGACACCGCCTTCTATTAATGAACTTGCCGGGGTGATGGGGAGTTCCCATCAGAATGTAAAGCAGATAATCAATAAACTGGAAAAAGCAGGCTTCGTTACCACTTTTTACGATAAGGAGGACAGAAGAAAAATAAGAGTAGCGGCTACGGAAAAAATCCACACATTGAGCAAAAAGCACCGCGCACAGGAAGAAAGATTCATGTCCGAACTTTATGAAGGGATAACGGAGGAGGAAGTACATCTTACTTATCAGGTAATGTTAAAAATTGAAAAAAATCTTATGGTGATTAGGGAGGAAATGTAAATGAAAACAATTGTAGTGTATAACAGCAAAACGGGATTTAGTGAAAAGTATGGCAAATGGATAGCGCAGGAACTCAAGTGTGAAGCAGTGAGCTATAAAAATATGACACCGGATAAATGGAAAGAATGTGATACGATTATTTACGGCGGCGGAGTTATTGCGGGGAAGATAAGCGGGGTCGATAAGGTAAAGGCAAGACCTGAAGTAAAAGGTAAAAAATTAGTAGTGTACACGGTTGGCGCGACGCCTATGGATGCACGGGAAATCATCGATACAGTTAAAAACGGCAACTTGACCAAAGAAGAGCAGAAAGATATTCCTTTCTTTTATTTTGGATAGTGTCAAATGACCTATGAAAAAACTGGGCAAAGAAAAAAGG
>JAAYNW010000011.1 GCA_012520655.1 Clostridiales bacterium
GAAGAGGAAATATTGAGAGGAATAAGGGAAGCGAAGGATTTGTCCGCTTATGACAACCTTTGTGCAGCAGCATACCTTCGTGCAAAAGAAGATTACCTTATGGGGATTAATTTCTCACGAGTGCTCACATTAAAATACAGTAATTCGATTAAGTCGTATTTAAATACGGATAAAGCGGTAGTTTCCGTGGGCAGAGTAATGACCTGTGTTCTCGGCATGGTGGTTAACAGGGAGCGGGAAATCAGAAACTTTGTAAAGACTTCTTTTTATAGAGTGGTTGCCGGAGTTGAATGGAAAGAGAAGAACTTCGAATGCGAGTGGAAAGCGATAGATGGATCAAAATATTACAATTCACCGCTCTTGTACAAAGAAAACGGATTTAAAGAAAAAAAGACTGCAGAAGAACTTATTGCTGCTCTACAGGAAGCCCCTCGTGCTGTACCGATTATAGAAGGGATAGATAAGAAAAAAGAGACCAAAAATCCCCCTCTTTTATATAATTTGGCGGAGCTGCAGAACGATTGTTCCAAATATTTTAAGATTAGTCCCGATGAAACGTTGCGTATTGTGCAGGAACTGTATGAAAAGAAGCTGACCACCTATCCGAGAACGGACGCCAGAGTCTTGTCCAGTGCGGTTGCAAAGGAAATATCAAAAAATATAAATGGTCTGAAAGGCTATTCCCAAACGGCGGCATTGGTCGAAGAAGTGCTTCAAAAAGGTACATATAAAAATATAGCCAAAACGAGATATGTCAACGATAAGCAGATTACAGATCACTATGCAATTATTCCTACAGGGCAGGGAATGGGGAATCTTGGAAGCCTGAATGCTACGGCCGCGAAAGTTTATGAAATAATTTCGAGACGTTTCCTCAGCATATTTTATCCTGCGGCTATCTACCAGAAGATTGCATTAACTGTGGGGATGAAGGACGAAAAGTTTTTTGCTAATTTTAAGGTGCTGACAGATGCAGGATATTTGCGGGCAGCAGAATTTTCTTTTGCAAAGAAGAATGAGGAAAGCACCATAAACGCAGAAAGCGTTACAGGGAAGAACAAGGAAGCCAAAGATGATGATTCGGAAAACGCAGAGGAAGGAAATAATACAAAGGATCCCGATTTCATAGCTATGATACAGCAGCTGAAAAAAGGGGATGAGCTATTCTTGAAGAAATTCGAGATTAAAGAGGGGGAAACATCGCCTCCGAAGCGTTATAATTCAGGAACGATAATACTTACCATGGAAAATGCGGGTCAATTTATCGAAGACGAAGAACTGCGTGCACAGATAAAAGGAAGCGGAATCGGAACTTCAGCAACAAGAGCCGAAATATTAAAGAAGTTGGTAAATATTAAATATTTATCCCTTAATAAGAAGACGCAGATTATTACCCCGACCTTAATGGGTGAGATGATATATGATGTGGTTGCCAGTTCAATTAGGCCGTTGCTCGACCCCGCTCTTACAGCGAGTTGGGAAAAGGGTCTTACGCTTGTCGCTCAAGGAGAAATTACGGAAGCGGAATATATGCGCAAGCTGGACGACTTTGTAAGGCGAAGGACTGAAATCGTAAAGCAGATGAATAATCAATTCTCGCTTAATACGCAGTTTAATATTGCAGCAAGGAATTATAAGAATAAAAGCAGATAGTAGGAGGAAATGCAATGGAACAATTTAAAATTGAGAATCTGTATACGCTTTCGGAAACGATTGCGGCAGACATTTTCGACGGAGTCAATTATCCATGGGAAGTATTGCCAAAGATTAAAGAGTTTATTGTGAAGCTGGGAAACACTCTTCCGGAAGAGATATATGAAAAAAGAGGAGAAAATATCTGGATAGCTAAATCAGCAACCGTATTTTCCAGCGCTTATATTGCCGGACCGGCGATTATCGATGAAAATGCAGAAATACGTCACTGTGCGTTTATCAGGGGCAATGCTATAGTAGGTAAGGGAGCAGTAGTAGGTAATTCCACAGAACTGAAAAATGTAATTCTTTTCAATAAGGTGCAGGTTCCGCATTATAATTATGTGGGAGACAGTGTGCTCGGATTCAAGGCGCACATGGGCGCAGGTTCCATTACCTCCAATGTTAAAAGCGATAAGACGCTTGTGGTTGCGAAATCAGAAGAGGGATGCATTGAAACCGGTCTGAAGAAATTCGGGGCAATGTTAGGCGATATGGTAGAAGTGGGATGTAATTCCGTATTGAACCCGGGAACAGTAATAGGAAAAAACGCCAGCGTATATCCTACTTCTTCGGTAAGAGGATATATTCCCCCCAACAGTATTTATAAAGATAAAGGGCGTGTTGTTATAAGAGAACTGTAATTCTTACAGATCGTATATTTTTGACGGGAAATTTTCATAAAATGAAAATAATGGTAGAAATCTAAAAAATATAATATTATTTGAAAATATACTGGATTTTTTGCGGAAAATATGCGAGAATAATACTTGCGATTATGACAAAATATTCACAAGTTACATATTGAAAGGAGTTTTCACATGATTTATTCAAAGGAAGTTGAAGAAATGTGTACGGTAGCACAAGGCGTAAATCACGGCTGTGCTCCTATCCCAGAAGAAGCAAAATGGGTAAAGGCGAAAGATGTAAAAGATATTTCCGGTTTGACACACGGTGTAGGTTGGTGTGCTCCTCAGCAGGGTGCCTGCAAGCTGACTCTTAATGTAAAGGAAGGTATTATTCAGGAAGCATTGGTTGAAACTATCGGATGCTCAGGAATGACTCATTCCGCAGCTATGGCCGCTGAAATATTACCAGGCAGAACCGTTATGGAAGCATTGAATACAGATCTTGTATGTGATGCTATTAACACTGCCATGAGAGAATTATTTTTACAGATTGTATATGGAAGAAGCCAGAGCGCATTTTCAGAAGACGGACTTCCGGTTGGTGCAGGTCTTGAAGACTTAGGAAAAGGACTTAGAAGCCAGGTTGGTACTATGTACGGTACTTTAAAGAAAGGTCCTCGTTATCTTGAAATGGCTGAAGGATACGTAACAGGTATTGCACTCGATGCAGAAGACCAAATTATCGGTTATCAGTTCGTAAGCCTCGGCAAAATGACAGATTTCATCAAAAAGGGCGACGATCCGAACACAGCATGGGAGAAAGCAAAAGGCCAGTATGGACGTGTTGCTGATGCTGTTAAGATTATCGATCCGAGAGAAGAATAGGAGGACATAAAAATGGCATTATTTGAATCATATGAAAGAAGAATTGATAAAATTAATTCCGTATTGAACAGTTATGGAATCTCATCTATTGAAGAAGCGGAAAAAATCACAAAAGACGCAGGTCTAAATGTATATGACCAAGTAAAAGGCATTCAGCCTATTTGCTTTGAAAATGCTTGCTGGGCTTACATTGTAGGAGCAGCAATCGCAATTAAAAAAGACTGCAGAAAAGCAGCTGATGCAGCGGCAGCAATCGGCGAAGGCCTTCAGGCATTCTGTATTCCCGGTTCTGTTGCGGATACTCGTGCAGTAGGTCTTGGCCACGGTAACTTAGGTAAAATGTTGCTGGAAGAAGAGACAGAATGCTTCTGTTTCCTCGCAGGACATGAGTCCTTTGCTGCAGCGGAAGGTGCTATCGGTATTGCAGAAAAAGCTAATAAAGTACGTAAAAAACCTTTAAGAGTTATCCTTAACGGTCTTGGAAAAGATGCTGCTCAGATTATCTCCAGAATCAATGGATTTACTTTTGTTGAAACAGAATATGATCCTTATACGAATACAGTAAAAGAAGTATATAGAAAATCTTACTCCGAAGGACTTCGTGCGAAAGTAAACTGCTATGGTGCAAACGATGTTTGTGAAGGTGTTGCTATCATGCACAAAGAAGGCGTTGATGTTTCCATTACAGGTAACTCAACAAACCCGACGAGATTCCAGCATCCGGTTGCAGGTACATACAAAAAAGAATGTATGGAACAGGGTAAGAAATACTTCTCCGTTGCATCAGGCGGCGGTACAGGGCGTACACTTCATCCTGATAACATGGCTGCAGGTCCTGCTTCCTACGGTATGACAGATACTATGGGACGTATGCATTCCGATGCACAGTTCGCAGGTTCTTCTTCCGTACCGGCTCACGTAGAGATGATGGGTCTCATCGGAGCGGGTAATAACCCGATGGTTGGTATGACTGTTGCAGTCGCCGTTTCTATCGAGGAAGCAGCCAACGCCGGTAAGTTCTAAGAAGAAGCAAGTTTATATAATAGAGAATGATGAAACTGCACTGACTGTTTTAGTCAGTGCAGTTTTTTTATATGATATCACATCGCATTTATTGCTGCCCGAAAAGCGAGATATGCAATGGAACGTCCGAAGGATTTTTTTAGAGAAGGTTTTATAGAAGAGGACTTTCACGATATAGAGGTGCCCTGCCATATCGAACTTGCAGGGTATGACAAGATTCATTATATTAACACAAGGTATCCGTGGGAAGGGCATGTTTTTCGTAGACCGGCATATGTGTTGCATGACGAGGACTGTGCGGAAGGAAGCTTTAGCAAGGCAGATTATAATCCTGTGGGCACCTATATTAAGAGGTTTGATTTGGAAGAAGGGCTAAAAAATAAACGAGTGGTTATTTGCTTCGAAGGCGTGGAGCAGGCTATGTATATATGGATGAACGGCAGCTTTCTTGGAGGACCAGGATTTCTTTCGTTTTTTCGGCATATACAGGAATGTTACGCTGTATGCGAAGCCGGAAATACACGTTGAAGATTTATGGGCAAAGCCCGTACTTAATGAAGATAATGCGTCAGGAAGCTTTGCCTTAGACTTATCAATTTACTCTCGGAGCAAAGCGGGAACAGTAACAGTGACGCTGACAGATAGGGAAAACAGAATTTGCTTAGAAGAAAGCCGCGTGTATGCACCTCCGGCTCAGATAAGAGAGTATCTGGAGAATAATCCTTCCAAACCTTTTATCTTGTGTGAGTATATGCATGATATGGGCAATTCCCTCGGAGGAATGAAGCCATATATGGATTTGCCAGAAGAATATCCTTTATATCAGGGCGGATTTATATGGGATTATATCGATCAGGCTATTTTCGTACAGGATGAGATAAGCGGAGAAAAAGTACTCCGTTATGGTGGGGACTTCGATGACCGTCCGTCCGATTACGAATTTTCCGGCAACGGAATCGTCTTTGCAGACAGAACGGAAAAGCCCGCGCTGCAGGAGGAGTTCGCATTTTTCTGCATCCCTTACACTCCGTTGGAACTTGAGAATGCCACGCATCATGAAGAATTGCCGCCTGCGAGAAGGACGGTGGTATCTATTCTGGGGGCAGTAAGAGGTGTAGGCGGAATCGATAGCTGGGGCGCAGACGTAGAAGAGGCTTATCGTATAAATGCAGGAGAGAATATCAACTATTCTTTCCGGATCAGTAAGGCAATAATGGAGTAATAGAATAAAAAGCCTATTTTAAGATTTTATATCTTTCTAATTGACTGTTTTTAAGTTATAGTTCATAATAAATAGTAAGTGATAAGTAGTAAGTGAAGCCGATACTTTTTTGCTACGGACTAATAGAAAGAGAGGGTGACATTATTATGAATTATACGATAAAAGAACAGTTTGCCTTAGTTGCGCTGAATGGTCAGGATAGTAAAAACAACTCGTTAGCAAAGAAAGCTGCAATCGTAGGAATAGAGGCAGCAAGTATCTTGCAGAGACTGCTTATGGATGAACTCAGGGATATTGATGAGTTTAAAGTTTGCTTAGAGCAAGAATTGAAAGGAATAAAGAAAATAAGCTATAAAAGAAGTCGAATGATAGAAAGTGAGATTGTTGCCATATTAAAGGCAGAAAAAGCTCTTAAAGAAATTCCCAATCTGCTAGGCTGTGATATGAATTACTATACAGCTAAGATTATTATGCGGGAATATAAAAGCAATGAAGAGGTATATCAGAACATAACGGAAGGTGTTAAGGCAATTATTTTAGAGCCGGGCGAAGTGCCTGAGGAAACGCTCGCCCTTCTTTGGCTTTTTAGAGAATGCGGATGTATGCATGATATTTTTTCCATTGAAGAACAGAAAAGGGTACAGGAACGGCTTATAGAGCTTGCAGCAGAAAACCAGTTATACAAAATAATTCTGGAGCAGGAATTCTATAGCGGAAAAAGACAGACTTATTTGAATTTCCTTAGTTGGAAGCATAATCTCTTTAAAAATCCTTACTTAGAAGGAATTAATTTGCTTTTTCCTTTTTTTGACAGAAAGCAGGCAGTTTTCATCGATATGGTGATTTTAGGGACGACAGTGAAAGACAGACGTGAAAATGCAATGCAATTCTTGCGTGAAAATGGTCATTCCTGCGAGGAAATGCGGATAGGAAGCGAGACTTTGGTAAAGATTGATAATGGATACTATAGAATATGGCCTTCTTCCCGCAGCTGTAAAGTACCCATTCAGGGAGTAGAACTTTTGCCGGTATATAGGTAGGTGGAAAATGTCCAGACAAAGAACAATAGAAAAAATCATGATGTCGGAATATGTATCTATCGGTGAACTGGTCAGGATTACCGGATGCCGTTATAGTACGCTGAAATTTTATACGGAAGAAGGTATGCTGCCTTTTGAGCAGGAAGAGGAAAACTTGACCCGCAGGTTTCCGAGAGTAGAAGCGGTAGAAAGGATAGCAGAAATTAAGAATCTCAGAGAAAAAGGGAAAAGTATTCCTGATATTAAGGCGATATTAAAAAGCAGCAAAAAAAATTTACTGTAAGGAGGTATACTATGCCGGTCGCAGGAGCATTTGTAGTTCCCCATCCACCTCTTATTTTTCCGGAAATCGGTCATGGAGAACAATTTAGGATACAGAAAACAATCGATTCCTATAGGGAAGTTGCAAAAAGAATCGCTATTATGCAGCCGGAGACGATTGTAATCATTTCACCCCACTCAATTATGTATAGAGACTATTTTCATATTTCGCCTGGTGTTCATGCTTCGGGGAACTTTTCACGTTACGGTTATCCCGGAATCATATTGGAAGCGGATTATGATGAGGCACTTGTGAAAGTGATTGAACAGGAAGCGCAAGGTAATAAACTTCCGGCGGGAACGGAGGGTGAAAGAGAGAAGGAATTGGATCATGCAACGATGATTCCTCTCCGTTTTATTAAAGAAGCCTACCTGAAAAAATTTAAAATAGTGAGAATAGGCTTGTCGGGGTTGGCTTTATCAGAACATTATCGATTGGGACAAACGATAAGGGCGGCGGCCGAGAAAGCGGGGCGGCGGATCGTTGTGGTGGCCAGCGGGGATTTGTCGCATCGCTTATCGGACAGTGGGCCATATGAATATGCCAAAGAAGGACCTGAATACGACAGGAGAATTACGGAGATTCTTGCAAAAGGAGAGTTATCCAAGGCGCTTGAGTTTTCGGAGGATTTCTGTGAGAAAGCGGGAGAGTGCGGTCATCGTTCCATTTCCATTATGGCAGGATGTATGGCCGGGATACCTCTTGAGGCGGAACTTTTATCTTATGAAGGCCCCTTCGGAGTTGGATACGCGGTAGCGGCTTTTCAGGATGCCTATGTATCGTTAGCCAGACAATCTCTGAAATATTATCTGAAAAAAGGTAATAATCTTCCGCTGCCGGATGGATTACCCGAAGAACTTCTTAAGAAAAAGGCGGGAGCTTTTGTTTCTTTAAAGAAATACGGCAATTTAAGAGGTTGTATAGGAACCATACAGGGGACGAAAAATTGTGTTGCGGAGGAAGTCATAGAGAATGCGGTTAGTGCAGGATTGTGGGATCCGAGATTCCCTCAGGTAGAGGCGACAGAACTCGACAATATTATATGTACGGTAGATATTCTGTCTGTGCCGGAACCTATTACATCGATAGAGGAGTTGGATGTGAATAAATACGGAGTGATCATATCTATGGGAGACAGAAGAGGATTACTGCTTCCGAAGCTGGAAGGGGTAGAAATGGTAGAGGAACAGATAAATATTGCATTAAAGAAGGCGGGAATTGAAGAAGAGGATTATCGGGATGGAAAATGTATTCTGGAACGTTTTGAGGTGGTGAGACATTATTGATGAAAACAGTATGTTCGGTATGCATGCACCATTGCTCGGTAGAAGAAGGAGGAACAGGACGATGCAGGGCGAGGAGCAATGAAGGAGGAAGGATTGTATGTTCAAATTACGGAAAAATTACTTCCTATGCTCTCGATCCGATTGAGAAGAAACCTCTTAGGAATTTTTATCCGGGAAGCAAGATATTGTCCGTTGGAAGTTACGGATGCAATTTATCCTGCGATTTTTGCCAGAACTATATGATTTCTATGGTGCGTGAAGGAGAGACGGACTATGGGATTTTGCAACCCGAGGAATTGGTCGAGGAGGCTCTTGCCTGCCGTGAAAGGGGAAATATAGGGATTGCATATACTTATAATGAACCTCTTATCGGCTATGAATATGTGAGAGATTCAGCCAAACTGGCAAAGGAAAGAGGTTTGAAGAATGTAGTCGTAACAAACGGCTGTGTGGAACAGGAAATACTTGAAGAAATTCTGCCGTATGTGGATGCCTTTAATGTGGATTTAAAGGGATTTACGGAAGCCTTTTACCAAAAGCTGGGCGGAAACCTGTCGCTGGTAAAAGCTTTTATAGAAAGGGCAGTAAAAAATAGTCATGTGGAGATTACAACATTGATAATACCGGGAGAGAACGATAATATTACGGAAATGCACGAGATGGCGGAATGGATTGCGTCTGTTGATGAAGAGATACCTTATCATATATCCCGCTTTTTCCCTCAGTGGAAGATGCTCGACAGAGAAGCTACCAGAATAGAAGTCATTTATTCATTTGCCGAAATTGCGCGTAAGCATTTAAAATATGTGTATGAGGGAAATTGCTGAATGATAACTTTCTATGGTAAAACGAGAATAAGTATGATAGAATAACAAAGAAATCTTTATTGACGGAGGGAGAAAAGTATGGACAAAAGAACTACAGGTATCGTGGCGTACATTACTTGGATCGGCCTGCTTATAGCAATTATTGCTGGCGACAGGGATGGAGCTAAGTTTCATTTGAACCAAGCATTGGTAATCTTTTTATTCGGTTTGTTAAGTGTAATCCCCTTAATTGGAGGGCTCTGGGCGATTTTTATCTTTGTATGTTGGATTATGGGACTCATCGCTGCAATAAATGAAGAGGAAAAAGAAGTTCCTCTTATCGGTAAGATCAGACTTTTAAAATAGCAATCAGCTAAATATATGCCGCCGGCGTGCGGCATATATTTTTTTATTCCGAGGATTCGGAATATGGGATATCATCGCCGTCGGGTACATCGCCGTGCAGGATAGATAAGATATATTGTACATTTTGATTGGCTCGATCATAATAAGCCTTCGCCGACTCAGCGGAATCTGAATCGAAAGTTTCGCTTTCAAATGCCTGATGGTAAAGGGAAACAGCGTTTGTCATATATTCGCTCGCTTCGGCGGACAGTGTCTCGATGGAAGAGAACTCTTCGGGTACGGTAAGAGAAGCCATCCACGCAAAGCGTCCTTCAATGCCGTCTAAGGCAGATAAAAGTTCTTGAACGGAAGTCTCAGCATTCGCGTCTATGGAGTTTATGATATTATCATATTCGGAGATGTCCGAATAGAAAGTGTCCATATTGTTTTTATATTCCTCCAATTCTTTATCGTCACCGCATCCGGAAAACCAAAAAGTAAAAAGAGTAAAAAGAAAAATATATATTAATTTTTTATTCAAGGGACTTCCTCCACGCTGTACAGAATGTAAAAATAAGTATATACTTCAATAAATGTTTATGAAATATTGTCATAATAAAAATTACCATATAAAGTGTTTGAAAGCAAGAATACACACATCAAATATTGTAGTTTTTTAAAATATATGTTAGCATGTGAGTTACACGAACTTTTGTACGGCTATTTTGAAATACTTTCTGACGGAAGTTTACGGGTGAAAGGAGCATGGGTATAAAGATGACAAAAAGTGAATTCAAAAGACTAATAAAAGAACATCC
The DNA here is from genome assembly GCA_012520655.1 of Clostridiales bacterium. GTDB lineage: Bacteria > Bacillota > Clostridia > Lachnospirales > Lachnospiraceae > Kineothrix. The sequence continues at coordinate 10,069 of JAAYNW010000011.1, forward strand.
TGTGTATCTGGATGGTGCTACGGGTTCCAATTTGTTGAAGAGGGGAATGCCTGTGGGGGTATGTCCGGAAAAATGGATTTTGGAAAATAAAGATATACTGTTAAACTTACAGAAGGAATTTGTAGAAGCAGGAAGTAATATTATTTATGCTCCGACATTTTCGGCTAATTCCGTAAAACTCAGTGAATATGGGTTGGAGAACTGCATAGAGCAAATGAATATGGAGTTAGTCGCCATATCGAAGGACGCAGCAGGAGGACGCTGTCTGGTCGCCGGAGATATTACCATGACGGGAGAGCAGCTTTCTCCGATGGGAACGATGGATTTTGAAGAATTGGTAGATATATACAAAGAACAGATAAGCTATCTCGTCCGTGCGGGAGTCGATCTGTTGGTAATAGAAACGATGATGAGTTTGCAGGAGAGCCGTGCTGCTCTCATTGCGGCGAAGGAAACATGTGATTTGCCGGTGATGGTAACTATGACTTTTGAGGCTGATGCCAGAACACTTTATGGAACGGATGCCTTAACCGCGGCAGTTGTATTGGAAAGCCTCGGTGCGGATGCTGTTGGAGCTAATTGTTCTACAGGTCCGGATAAAATGGCTGATATAATTAGAAGTATGGCGGAGGTAACTTCGGTGCCGATTATTGCCAAACCCAATGCCGGCCTTCCATATTTGGACAAAGGAGGCAATACTGTTTATGATATGGACAGCGATGACTTTGCCGAAGGGATGAAAGAGTTGGTAAGAGCCGGAGCATCAATTTTGGGCGGATGTTGCGGAACAACTCCGGAATATATAGAAAAAATGTGCAAATATACGTTCCGTATGGATGTTTCGAAGAGGCAGAAGCCTGGAAAGCGTTATTTGACTTCGGAGAGAAAAACAATAACATTCGGTTTGGACGATAATTTTATTATTGTAGGTGAGAGAATTAATCCAACAGGCAAAAAGAAACTTCAGGAACAACTCAGAGCCGGAAGCATGGATATGGTTGTGGAATTTGCGGAAGCTCAGGAGGCTTGCGGAGCGGGGATTCTCGATGTAAATATGGGAATGAGCGGCGTTGACGAGAAGGAATTAATGCTTACCGCTTTGGAAGAGATTGCAGGAGTAACTTCCCTTCCTCTGTCCATTGATTCCAGCCATATAGATGTATTGGAAGCCGCGCTCAGACGATATCCCGGAAGAGCTCTTGTCAATTCTGTTTCGTATGAGAAGGTAAAATTTGATAATTTATTGCCGATTGTCCGGAAATACGGAGCAATGTTTATTCTGCTTCCGCTTTCGGATGCAGGACTACCTAAGGATTTGGAAGAGAAAAAAGATATTATCCATAAAATAACGATGCAGGCACAAAAACTTGGCATGGATAAAGAGGATATAATTGTTGACGGCCTCGTAGCGACAGTCGGTGCCGATAAGAAGGCAGCACTGGAGACGCTTGAGACAATACGCTACTGTAAAGAAAATGGCTATGCTACCATTTGCGGCTTGTCCAATATTTCCTTCGGATTGCCACAGAGAGGGTATATTAATACGGCTTTTTTGACGATGGCGATTAAGGAAGGCTTGACAATGGCAATTGCGAATCCTTCGCAGGAATTGCTGGTCAGCAGCGCTTTCGCCGCCGATTTGTTACTGAACAAGGAAGATGCCGATATTCGCTATATCGAATTAATAAATAGTGCAGAGGACAAGAAGACTGCTTTAGAAAAACCGGACGTTACCGGACTTTATCACAAGGCAAACAGTTCCGGTGAAAATACAGATGCCGGTGTATCCATAATGGAAATAATTCGGGAAGCGGTATTAAAAGGAAACAGGAAGAAAATCACCGATTTTACGAAAACGGCATTGGAGGAAGGGAAAGCCCCACAGAAAATATTAAACGATGCGCTGCTTCCTGCGATAAATGAAGTAGGAGACCTTTTTGACCAGGGAAAATACTTTCTTCCTCAGCTGATTGCAAGTGCCGAAGCGATGAAAACTTCCATTGAGTATTTGGAACCGCTTCTTGCTGAAACGAGCGAAAAGAAGGAAATGCCGGCAATTGTTATAGCAACAGTGGAGGGAGATATTCATGATATAGGGAAAAATCTGGTAGCACTTATGCTGAAAAACTATGGATTTCGGGTCATCGACCTTGGGAAGGACGTGTCTAAGGAAAAAATTATCCAGTCGGCAATAGAAAATAATGCCAGCATCATAGCCCTTTCCGCTCTTATGACAACGACGATGCAGGAGATGAGACGAGTCATTGCATATGCGAGGGAAAAAGGGGTTTTGGCAAAAGTAATTATAGGCGGAGCAGTCATCACACAGGAATATGCGGATGAAATTGGAGCCGACGGATACTCGAAGGATGCGGCAGATGCCGTTAGATTAACTAAACATATATTAAATATCAGGGATTAAAGATGCCAATATATGGAAAAATAAAAAGGACATACAAGATACAGTAATAATATAAAATATAAGTATATGTTAATATAAAAAGTAATTGGCATGGAGGAGAGAATGGCGGAAAATGAGGATAAGAAAGAATTAAGCGAAAGAGAACTGCTGGAAGAAATTTTGGAAGAGAACAAAATACGGACTTTTTATTCCAAAGTAACAGCAATATCGACAGTAGGAATTCTGGCGGTGATAGTCGTCTGTATGCTTATCCTGCTGCCGAGAACCGATGAACTTATCCGCAATGCGGATACGGCGATTGATGCGGCAAAGGTAACTTTGGCCGAGGCCGAAAGAGCGGCGGTAGGGCTATCTCAAATGAGCCGGAATGTGACACAGACGAGTAAAAACGTAGATGCCTTCGTGTCGGAAAATTCTACCGTGATTGCAGATACGATGACGGATATAAGCGCTATTGATTACGAAAGCCTCAATAAGGCAATTAAAGACCTTGAGGATGCGGTAGCGCCGTTTGCAAGCTTTATGAATAAGTTCAAATAATACGATATGATCCAATAAAAAGGATACATAAGGGAAAGATGAGGTATGTGAGATGATTGGTGCAGATGCAATGGTAAAGTGTCTGGAAGAAGAAGGTGTAAACATTGTTTTTGGCTATCCGGGAGCAGCAATATGTCCTTTTTTTAATAGTATCTTGGATACGGATATTCGAACGATTCTTGTTCGTACGGAACAGAATGCGGCTCATGCGGCAAGTGGACTTGCCCGGGTATCGGGCAAGGTAGGTGTATGCGCAGTTACATCAGGCCCTGGAGCAACCAATGTGATTACGGGAATTGCAACGGCTTTTGCTGACAGCATCCCGCTCATATGTATTTGCGGACAAGTAGACAGCGAACTATTGGGCAGCGATGCATTTCAGGAAGCGGATATTACGGGTGCGGTAGAATCTTTCGTAAAATATAGCTATCTCATTAAAGATGCAAACGAAATTCCCAGGGTTTTTAAAGAGGCTTTTTATATCGCTAATACGGGAAGAAAGGGGCCGGTGCTTATCGATGTTCCAATCGATATTCAGCAGGCAGCAATTACCAAGTTCAGCTATCCCGATAAAGTGAATATGAGAACCTATAAACCCACGGTAAAGGGAAATATGGTTCAGATTAAAAAGGTTGCTAAGGAATTGGAGAAAGCCAAGAAACCGCTTATCTGTGCGGGGGGCGGAGTATTCTTAAGCAATGCGGAAAAAGAATTGAGAAAATTCTCGGAAAAGTATAAAATTCCGGTTGTATCTACGATGATGGGAATCGGAATCATGCCTACGGAACATGCGATGTATTATGGGATGGTTGGAAACAATGGTGCCCCTTGTGCTAATCGTGCCATGAAGGAATCAGACTTGCTGATTATGGTAGGAGCGAGAGTCGCCGACAGGGCTGTCAGCCATCCGAATATGATAACGAATTATAAAGTGCTTGTACATATTGATGTAGATCCTGTAGAAATAGGAAAGAATGTAGGCCCACATATTCCTCTCGTCGGAGATGCCGGGCATATTTTCGAAGACCTCGAACAACAGGAGATACGCTGCGAACACGAAGAGTGGGTAGAACTCCTTAAAGAATACAAGAAATCCATGATGGTAAATAGAAATCCCAACAAGGATTATGTGGATCCTGCTATGTTTATTACAAAGCTCTCGGAGAAAATGAAAGAGGATGGTATCTATGTTGCGGATGTAGGACAGAACCAGATCTGGTCATGTGGATATCATATAGTGAAAAAAGGACGCTTCTTGACTTCCGGCGGCATGGGAACCATGGGATATTCCATTCCGGCAGCAATTGGGGCCAAGCTTGCGGACAAGAGCAAACAGGTAGTGGCAGTATGCGGTGACGGCGCTTTTCAGATGTCTCTGATGGAACTGGCGACCATGCAACAGCATGATGTTCCGGTGAAAATCGTAGTGCTGAAAAACAATTATCTCGGTATGGTGCGCGAGTATCAACATTACAAATATAAAGACAACTATTCCGTAGTAGACCTGTCAGGCAGTCCTGACCTCGAGAAGCTGGCGTCAGCCTATGGAATTGAATTTCTCCGTTTATATAATATGGACAATGTTGATGAAATAATCGATGCATTTTTAAAAGAGGATAAATCTATGCTGCTAGAATGTCTGATAGATCCGATGGATTTGGTAAAGTAGGAGGACAAATGAGATGAAAAGAATATATTCCGTATTGGTAGAAAACCGTTCGGGTGTTCTATGTAAAGTAGCGGGACTTTTTTCCAGAAGATGCTTTAATATAGATTCCCTTGCAGTGGGAGAAACCGATGATTCAGCTGTATCTTGTATGACGATAGTTAGCAGCGGTGATGAGAGAACAATAGAACAGATAGAAAAACAGCTGAATAAAAAACTGGATGTCATTAAAGTAAAAACTTTCGATGAAAGTGCGAGCATCAGCAGAGAACTCATGCTTATTAAAGTAAAATATAATAAGAATAACCGTCGTGATATTATGGAAAATTGTGATATTATGAAGGCACAGATAGTTGATATGTCGAAAAACATGATGATTATACAGATTTGTGATGTGCCTGAGCGAATACAACTGTTTATTAATATGCTGCAGTCTATCAGTATCGTAGAAGTTGCGAGAACAGGAACCCTTGCACTTCAAAAGTGTAAGGATATGGAATAATAAAAAGTGAACAATGTATTGATTCAACGAATTAAAGTCTTAATGGATGAAAGTATTTTTGTTGACTTTTACTATTAGTATTGTTAAAATGAATGTCGAACGTACTATTGAGAATGGAGGGAGTTCCATGCGTAAGAAAGTTTTTCAGCTTCTGGTGGACAATACTTCTGGTGTCTTAAGCAGAATATCGGGGCTGTTTTCCAGACGGGGATATAATATCGAAAGTATTACGGCGGGAGTAACTGCTGACCCCAGATTTACAAGAATTACAATTGTTGCATCCGGGGATGATGAAATATTGGACCAGATAGAAAAGCAAGTGGCAAAATTGGTGGACGTTAGAGATATTAAGGTGTTGGAACCGGATGATAGCGTGTACCGCGAACTTGTTCTGATTAAAGTAAAGGCGGCAGCAAAGGAACGGCAGGCAATTATCGCTTTAGCAGATGTCTTTCGAGGTAAGATTATAGATGTTGCGACAGAGAGCCTTATTATTGAATTAACGGGCGTACAGTCAAAAATTGAAGCGTTTATCAGTTTGCTTGACGGTTATGAGATTCTCGAACTGGCCAAAACAGGTATTACCGGGTTGGGAAGAGGTACTCATAACGTGACATATTTAGAGGACTAATACGTTAGCTCTTAGGGAATAACCCTTTCAGTTATAAATATTATTAACAATATTAATTTAGTGGAGGAAAAAGAAATGGCAAATATCTATTATCAGGAAGATTGCAACCTTTCCATGCTGGATGGAAAAACAATTGCTGTTATCGGTTATGGCAGCCAAGGACATGCACACGCGCTTAATGCAAAGGAATCAGGATGTAATGTCATTATCGGCCTTTATGAAGGTTCAAAATCTTGGGCAAAAGCGGAAGCTCAGGGATTTCAGGTATATACGGCGGCAGAAGCTGCTAAGAAAGCAGATATTATTATGATTCTTATTAATGATGAGCTTCAGGCTAAGATGTACAAAGAGTCTATCGAGCCCAACTTGGAGCCGGGCAACATGCTCATGTTTGCACATGGTTTCAATATACATTTCGGACAGATCGTTGCTCCTAAGGACGTAGATGTAACAATGATCGCGCCCAAAGGACCTGGACACACCGTAAGAAGTGAATATCAGGAAGGTAAAGGCGTTCCTTGCTTGGTAGCGGTACATCAGGACGCTACGGGAAAAGCGTTGGATACGGCTTTGGCATATGCTTTGGCAATCGGTGGCGCAAGAGCGGGTGTGCTTGAAACAACCTTCAGAACCGAGACCGAAACAGACCTTTTCGGCGAGCAGGCAGTTCTTTGCGGCGGCGTATGCGCACTTATGCAGGCCGGTTTTGAAACGCTGGTAGAGGCAGGATACGATGAGAGAAATGCTTACTTCGAATGTATCCATGAAATGAAATTAATTGTAGACCTTATCTACCAGTCGGGTTTTGAAGGAATGAGATATTCTATCTCCAATACTGCGGAGTACGGCGATTATATTACAGGCCCCAAGATTATTACAGAGGATACGAAGAAGGCGATGAAGAAAATCCTTTCCGATATTCAGGACGGTACTTTTGCAAAAGATTTCTTGCTCGATATGTCACAGGCAGGAGGACAGGCGCACTTCAAGGCTATGAGAAAATTAGCGGCTGAACATCCTTCAGAAATAGTAGGTAAAGAAATCCGTAAGCTTTACAGCTGGAACAATGAAAGCAGCAAACTGATCAATAATTAATCGAAAAAAAGTTATAATCAAAAAATGGAGTTGGCTAGCTTTACAAAAGCACCTGATAGTACTGAATCAATGTGTTCATTGCACTTGTCATAGGCGTTTTTACAGGATAAGCAAAACCAATCTGACGTTTCGGAACTTTGTGCCCTAATTTTAATTCGCGCAAAGTTCCGTTTTTTAAATCTTCTTTAACAAAATCGCTGATAACACATGCAATACCCAGACCGGCTCTTGCAAATTCAATGGACAAGTCCATATTATTCACTTCAATAATGTTTCTCAAGACATGCTGATGTTCGGCTAAAAAAGTATCTGCATGCTTTCTAGATATATTTTCTTTATCAAGCAGGATAAAAGAAGCATCATTAAAAAAGGTCTCATTTTCACATTGTTCCGCTTTGCTTTTATATATAAAGGGAGCTAAATAAGCATCTGTGGCGACAAAGATATCTTCAATCGTCTTAATGGGAAGATATGAAACCGCAGAAGTCTCGGAAATTTCTCTGGAGGGGATACCGACAAGGCCTATATCTATAGCTCCTTCTTTTAATGCGGCAATCGTTTCAAAAGTAGACTGGCAGGAGATAGTAATTTTAATGTTTGGATTTCCTGCAATGAAGTCTTTTAATAGGGGAAGGAGAACATACTTACAGAGCGTTGTGCTCACTCCGATGGAAAGATGACATATGCCTTGAGCGGATGAGATCTTCAGCATTTCTTCACCTGACCTTAAGGAAAGCATGGCATTTTCCACATGCTTATAGAGCATTTCCCCTTCGGCCGTTAAGGTCACACCCCGTGAGGAACGGTGGAAGAGGACGGTATTTAAGCTTTCTTCCAATTTAGAGATAGACTTGCTGATTGCAGGCTGACTGATATATAATTTTTTAGCGGCAACAGAAAAGTTACGGCAATTAGCTACTTCATAAAAAATTTGATATAGGTTAAGATTTTGTTCCATGGTATGATAGTACCTTTCTTAAATTTTTGCTGAAAAGAAATTCTTTTAGCATTAGTATTCTAAATTATGCGCGAAATTATATCAGTTATCGAATATAAAAATCAGATGTTCGATAAATGCTGAACAGTACACTTTGTAGCAATGGAATACCTGGGGTAAATAATGGGAAAAAATGAATTCAAGTAATTGTAGCATGATAATATCATAACTTCAAGTTATCATATCTATAAATAGATTATATTTTTCAAAATAGTATATTCATGGTAAAATCATGATAATAGTTCTTAGTCATAGAGGTAAACAGGAATGACAAGAATAGTCGGTTCATATTTTTGTTAGGAGGAATAAGGCAATGGGAATGACGATGACGCAGAAGATTCTGGCGGCACATGCGGGACTTGATAAAGTGGAAGCGGGACAGCTGATAGAGGCTGATTTGGATTTGGTGCTTGGCAATGACATTACAAGTCCGGTGGCAATTAAAGAAATGGAGAAAATGAAAGTAAACGGTGTTTTTGATAAGGAAAAAATTGCGCTCGTGCCGGATCATTTTGTGCCCAATAAGGATATTAGATCGGCAGAACATTGTAAATGTGTGCGTGAATTCGCATACCGCAATGAAATTACCAATTATTTTGAAGTCGGCGAGATGGGCATTGAGCATGCGCTTTTGCCGGAGAAAGGTCTTACCGTTGCGGGAGATGTAATTATAGGTGCGGACTCCCATACGTGTACTTACGGTGCTCTCGGTGCATTTTCTACAGGCGTGGGAAGCACGGATATGGCTGCCGGTATGGCGACCGGAAAAGCATGGTTTAAAGTGCCGGGGGCAATTAAATTCAATATCGTCGGAAAACTTCCCCGGTGGGTAAGCGGCAAAGACGTTATCTTACATATCATCGGAATGATAGGAGTGGACGGCGCCCTCTATAAATCCATGGAATTTACGGGAGAAGGAATTAAGAGCCTTTCAATGGATGACAGATTTACCATTGCCAATATGGCAATTGAAGCGGGTGGCAAGAACGGAATATTCCCGGTAGATGATTTGGCAGTTGAGTACATAAAAGAACATTCAAAGAAGCCTTATACCGTTTATGAAGCGGATACAGATGCGGTTTATGATGAAGAATATACCATTGATTTGAGTACGCTCAGACCCACCATCGCATTTCCTCATCTTCCGGAAAATACAAAGACTATAGATGATATTACTGAAGATATTAAGATTGACCAGGTAGTCATCGGTTCATGCACGAACGGACGCCTGGATGACTTGCGGATAGCTGCTGAGGTATTTAAGGGAAGACATGTAAAAAAAGGAATACGATGCATTATTATTCCAGCAACTCAGGCAATTTATATGCAGGCGATGGAAGAAGGTCTGTTGAAAACGTTTATCGAAGCAGGCGCAGTTGTCAGCACACCTACCTGTGGACCTTGTCTTGGTGGTTATATGGGAATTCTGGCGGAAGGTGAGCGATGTGTTTCCACTACAAACCGCAATTTCGTAGGGCGTATGGGACATGTGAAGTCAGAAATCTATCTGGCGAGTCCTGCGGTAGCCGCAGCAAGTGCGATAAAAGGAAAGATTTCCTGCCCATGCAGGTTGTAAGAATGCTGTGCAGGCAGAAGAATAAGAAGCTGACAAAAGGCAGAATGGAGGAATATATGAAATCAGCAAAAGGAACAGTTTTTAAATATGGGGATAACGTGGATACAGATGTAATTATTCCTGCAAGATATCTGAACTCTTCCGATCCGGCAGAGCTTGCTACTCACTGTATGGAAGATATCGACAAAGATTTTGTATTAAATGTAAAGAAAGGCGATATAATCGTAGCTGACAAAAACTTTGGCTGCGGTTCATCCAGGGAACACGCTCCGATTGCCATTAAAGCAGCCGGAATAAGCTGTGTAATCGCTGAGACTTTTGCAAGAATCTTTTACCGCAATTCGATTAATATCGGATTACCCATCATCGAATGCCCTGAGGCTTCCAAAGGAATCGAAGCAGGAGATGAAGTGGAGGTGGATTTTGATTCCGGCATCATTACCAATCTGACAAAAGGAACAGAATTTAAAGGCCAGGCTTTTCCTGAATTCATGCAGAAAATCATAGATTCCGAAGGATTGATTAATTACATCAACAATAAATAAGAATAAAAACAGATAAAAGGTTTTCCGAGATGTGTTACATACGGAAAACCTTTTGTTCAATCATACTCTGCGCCTATAGCTGGAAAGGTTCTGCAAAATATCCGGCCTGTGAAATGGGTTCTTTTCCATCGTGCAGATGTGATGTATCTCCCACTACCTGACTGCGGAAATATGCTTCACCGGGGATTCTTTCTTCTGTCACAAGGATGGTAACCGAAGTAGGGGCGAGGAAGAAGTTCTGCCACAATAAAGTGGGTGCAATTCCGAGCAAATGTGACATCATTACTAAAGCGACACCAAGATGACAGAAAATGACGATTGTGTCATCACTATAAGATTTTGTTATCACTGACATATCGGTATCCGATACATTTACAACATCGGTGCGGTACAGCAAGCCGTCCCTTATGTAACCGTACTTCGCAAGAATGCCGTCAATACCGTCAGAAACTTCATCGAAAGCTGGCTTTATCTGAGAATTGCTTTGAAGAACAGGTGCCTCATGCCAATGATCCTTATCGTAGAATAAAGGCTCCTTCGTCCAATAAGAAGGCATAAAATCCCAAGGCACACCATACCTTCCTGTAACAGGATCGGTAATCGGATAATAGAATTCCTTCATCCAGTCGAAGGTAGTCGCGCTGCGGTTCATTTTCTTTAAACTGCAGGAAGCAGTAGCCTGGGCTCGTCCCAGGGGAGAACAGTAAAAATCTTTTACATCCCATTTGCTTACTCTTTCCGCAAGGAGATGTGCCTCGCGCCATCCTTTTTCTGTTAAGGTGTCATTGCTATAATCCGGATCTCCATGTCTGATAAAAATGATTTTCATAATCTCTCCTCAATTCTTTTCGTACACTATTTTCTTATGTATTTCAGGTGGGTTTGGTTTCTTCCCATATGTTTCATTATATGTTAAAATATTAGATGTGTAAACATGGGGATATGGAATAGAAAAGGAGAAGGGCGATTATAAATGAATGCAGAACAGTTTTTGGGACATTTGGATGAGTTGTTTCAGAAAAATGAATTAGACAAAGTGGAGCCCTATTTATTAGAGAAATTGAACAATGCGAAGGAGGAAGAAGATTATCCGGCTTATATTGTGATCGGAAATGAAATAATCGGTTTTTACCGCAGCACTTCAATGTTTAAGAAGGCTTTTGACATTGCGGAGGATGTTCTTCTGTTAATGGAAGAATTGCAGCTCGAGACGAGTGAGCATTTCGCAACTACGCTTCTCAATACGGCTACTGCATACCGTGCGGCAGGCGAACTTGAAACGGCGTATAAATATTATTTACAAGCGATGCAGATATACGAGAGCTTACTGCCAAATGACGATTATAGATTTGCGGGACTTTATAATAATATGAGTATTCTGCTGGAGCAGATGGATGAGAACCAAAAGGCGTTGGAACTTTGTGATAAAGCCTTATTCATCATAAGGAAATTAGAAAACAGTGAGTCGGAACAGGCAACGACGTTAACAAATCTTGCCTTGTTGTATTTTAAAACGGATAGGACGAAGGAAGCCGCGGACGCTTTGGAAGAGGCCCTTGGGCTTTTTGAGGAGGCAGGCAGCGGAGAAAATACGGATGCCCATTACAGTGCGGCTCTTGCGGGAGTAGGAGAAGCTTACTATCGTATGGGAGATTACGCAAACGCTTTGCTCTCCTATGAAAAATCGTTGCGCGAAGTAAAAAAGCATTTTGGAGAGAATCAAAGCTATGGTGTATTGTGTGAAAATTGTGCCGCAGTCTGTGAATGCTTAAAGGACAAAGAAAAAGCCGAATATTACAGAAAAAAGGCAGAGGAAATTTATAAAAATATCAGCTTATCCAAATAACAACAGAAGTACAAAAAAGAAGTGTAGCAGATTGGAATGGAAACGAAATGAAAGGTTTGGAATTATCTGAGAAATATTACTGCGCATACGGTAAGAAAATGTTAGAAGAAAAGTTTCCGAATATTGCAGAGCGGGCAGCCATCGGTCTGGTGGGGCAAGGTTCGGAATGTCTAGGATATGACGACGATATATCAAAGGATCACGACTATGGCCCTGCTTTCTGCATCTGGCTGACCGAAGAGGATTATAAGGAATATGGCCGGGACTTATCACGGGAATATGAACGACTTCCCGCAGATTTCGAAGGTATATCAGGCAGAAAGATAAGTATGCATGGTGGAGATAGAATAGGCGTACATTCCATCTCCGGTTTTTATTATAGACTCATCGGATGCGAAGCGGCGCCGGAGAGCAATAGGGAATGGCTCAGAATACCCGAATCAGCACTCTGCATGGCGGTAAACGGCAAAGTGTTTGCCGATCCGCTGGGAAAATTCAGCGAAATAAGAAAAAAGCTGCTCGAGTTTTATCCGGAGGATGTAAGAATTAAGAAAATAGCCGCGCGGGCAGCCACGATGGCACAGGCCGGCCAGTATAATTATGCCAGAGCGATGAAACGGGGCGAGTATGTAGCTGCACAGCTTGCCTTGTCGGAATTTGTAAAGAGTACGATTTCTATTGTGTACTTGTTGAATAAAAAATATACTCCCTTTTATAAGTGGATGCATCATGGGATGAAAGAGCTCCCTGTTTTATCGGAAATAGGAGATATACTGAATCTGCTTGTCGAAACGGAGAATCAGGCAAAAGCTTGGAAAAACGCGAAAGCGGAGGATTATTTATATACGCTGAATACGGAAGACCGAAGAGTGATTATCATAGAAGCAATATGTAATCTTGTGCTTCAGGAGCTCGTCTCACAGGGACTGACTGAAGGTGAAGACAATTTTCTTGAAAATCATACGACCCGGATAATGGAAAGAATAAAAGATCCATCCATCCGTTCCTTGCAGATTATGGAAGGATGATATTGCAAACATATGTTCGCTGTGCTATAATTAAGAGAAATCGAGGGCTGGAGAAACGTATATGATAGCATATTTAAAAGGTGAAATTGCAGATATTGCGGAAGATAATCTCATTTTAGAGGTAAATAATATCGGATATAATATTAAAATATCCTCAGGGACAGCAGGAATGCTGCCGAGAATCGGTGAGGAAGTTAAGATATATACATACACTTACGTGAGAGAGGATGCATTTCTCCTGTATGGCTTTCTTACCAAGGATGATTTGGACATATTTAAGAAGCTAATCACCGTAAACGGAATCGGACCTAAGGGTGGTCTTGCAATTTTGTCCGTTATGAGTGCGGAAAGTTTGCGCTTTGCTATTATCTCCGGAGATGTGAAAGAAATATCTAAAGCTCCCGGAATCGGCAAGAAAACTGCCGAAAGAGTAATTCTCGACCTTAGGGATAAAGTCTCTATAGAAGATACTTTTAGAGATAAAAGTGATATGGGGGGCATTTTGGGAAATAACTCGAGTATCGGGGAGACAAGTGCCAGAAATGAAGCGATAGAAGCGCTTACAGCGCTGGGGTATTCATCTTCGGAAGCATTAAAAGCGGTAAAGCAGATTGCTATTTCGGAAGATATGGATACGGAAGATATTTTGAAGCAAGCACTGAAAAAGATGTATTGAAATTAGAAGGAAATCATATAGATGGCAAGAAGAATGATAGAAACGAATCTGACGGAAGAAGATATAAAAATAGAGGGTTCTCTCAGGCCTCGGTGTCTTGACGGCTATATCGGACAGGCAAAGGTAAAAGAAAACCTAAAGGTATACATCGATGCAGCAAAGCTTAGAAATGATTCCCTTGACCATGTGCTGTTCTATGGGCCTCCGGGGCTTGGAAAAACGACTTTAGCGGGTATCATTGCTTCGGAAATGGGGGTCAATATGAAGGTTACCAGTGGACCTGCGATTGAGAAGCCCGGAGAAATGGCCGCAATACTGAATAATTTACAGCCCGGTGATTTGCTCTTTGTAGATGAGATTCATCGTTTAAACAGGCAGGTGGAGGAAGTGCTGTACCCCGCGATGGAAGACTATGCGATAGATATAATAATAGGAAAAGGTGCTGCTGCACGGTCTATCCGTCTGGAACTTCCCAAATTCACATTGGTTGGGGCAACGACACGGGCCGGATTATTGACAGCCCCATTAAGAGATCGCTTCGGAGTGATACACCGGTTGGAATTTTATTCGGTAGAAGAACTTAAGATTATCATTATGCACTCAGCCCGTATCCTAAATGTTGCTATAGAAGAACAGGGAGCGGAGGAACTGGCAAGAAGAAGCAGAGGGACACCACGGCTGGCAAACAGAATGCTAAAGCGCGTCAGAGATTTCGCCCAGATAAAGTACGACGGAGTTATAACGGGAGAAGTGGCGAGAACGGCACTGGACCTTATGGATGTGGATCGTAAGGGACTGGATTACATTGACCGGAATATACTGTTTACCATAATCGATAAGTTTAAAGGGGGTCCTGTTGGACTGGATACTCTCGCGGCATCTATTGGAGAAGATGCTGGAACTTTGGAGGATGTATACGAACCGTATCTTTTAAAAAACGGATTTCTTAACCGTACGCCGAAGGGAAGAACGGCTACAGATTTAGCATATCATCATTTAGGGCTTGAAATTCCTTCTTAATATCTATATAATGAATATTATGTAAATTATGAATATATCTGGGCATATTTTGTATTAAGGGGTGAGGAAATGTCGGCGAAGACAGATACGGAAGTTATCATTGGCGGTAAAGTATTTACTTTAAGCGGTTATGAAAGCGAAGAGTATTTACAAAGAGTAGCGTCTTATATTAATAATAAGATGACAGAATACGGCAAAGTCGACAGTTTCAGGAGACAACCTCTGGATACGCAAAATGTTCTATTACAGCTTAATATTGCAGACGATTATTTTAAAGCCAAGAAGCAGATAAGCCTATTGGAGGAAGATATTCAGAACAAGGAAAAAGAATTGTATGATTTGAAGCATGAATTGATTACCTCTCAGATTAAATTGGAAAACATGGAAAAGAATGTTAAAAGTCTGCAGGCGGAAATAAATGAGAATGCAAAGAAAATGATTCGTATGGAAATGGAACTGAAGGATTTGAAAAAGTAATATAAAGAGAATCATGAGAGTGGGCTGTCTTAAGAAAAGACAGCTTTTTCTAATAAAAGGTAAGAGTGAAAGATGAAAAAAGTGGAACTTTTGGCGCCGGCAGGCAATTATGAGTGCTTTCTGGGTGCGGTACATGCCGGAGCAGATGCTGTATACTTAGGCGGGAACAAGTTTGGAGCGAGGGCATATGCGGATAATTTTTCTGAGGAAGAGATAATAAAAGCTATAGAATATGCGCATGTACGTGGAAAAAAAGTATATTTAACGATAAATACACTTGTAAAGGAAGATGAGTTTTCGGAAATTTACGGATATATGCAACCTTTGTACCGTGCGGGACTGGACGGAGCCATTATACAGGATATGGGAGTTTTTCGTGCGTTAGGAAGATGGTTTCCGGGCTTGGAACGCCATATAAGTACACAAATGACCGTAACGGGAGTTTATGGAGCCACTTATTTAAAAAATTTGGGGGCAGTACGTATTGTACCGGCAAGAGAGCTATCTATTGCTGAAATAAAGAATATAAAGAGCGAAGTGGATATTGAGATAGAGACTTTTGTTCACGGCGCCATTTGTTACTGTTATTCCGGACAATGTCTGTTTAGCAGCATAGTCGGAGGAAGGAGCGGAAACAGAGGAAGATGCGCACAGCCGTGTCGTTTGCCCTATGAGGTGGGAACCGAGAAGGGTGAAGATGCGATAATGCTCAAAAGGACAGGGAAAGAGGATAGGAAAAAGGAACAGTATCCGCTCAGTCTGAAGGATATGTGTACTATAGAGATGATTCCGGAATTGATTGAAGCGGGAATCGATTCTTTTAAGATAGAAGGTAGAATGAAAAGTCCTGAGTATGTTGCGGGAGTGACGGCCTTATATAGAAAGTACATCGATAAATATTATGAGGATCGGACAGCGGCCTATTCCGTAGAGAAACGGGATATGGATGCACTTCGTTCTCTGTATATCCGAAGCGAAATCAGTGAAGGATATTATCATAAGCATAACGGAAGAGATATGATAACGCTGGACAATCCCAGTTACGGTGGAAGGGACGATGCGCTGTTATTAAAAATAAGAGACGAATATTTGCAGGGCGATTACCGGTTACCTGCGAAGGCTGAAGCAAAGTTATATAAAAACAATCCGGCTTATCTTTCGGTTACCTGTAACGATATAACGGTTTCCATGGAAGGGAATACTGTGGAAGAAGCGTTGAAACAGCCTTTGAATGAGGAGAACGTGAAAAAACAGCTTTCCAAAAGCGGTAATACGGCCTTTATCTTCGAAAGTATGAAGATAAGTATGGATGCGGGTATTTTTATTCCGGTAAAAGCACTGAATGACTTACGCCGTACGGCCTGTGAAGCGTTAGAAGAAAAAATAATAGAAAGTAATAATTTGGCCTATTCTGAAAGGAAAAAAGAAGTAGGACAAGGTATAGAAAACGGTATATTCGAGCAGGAAGAGACTCCGGAGACAATTATTAAAACTCACAATTTAAAAGGAACGGACGGACTGCATGTGCTTGTGCAGAGCATGGAGCAGCTACGGGCGGCATTAAAACGGCACATACAGAGGATATATGTTTCTTCTGATTTGTTCGAAATGTCCGATACAATAGATACAATAGTGACACTCTTAAGCAATAAGGAAAAAGAAGTAAAAATATATCTTTCGATGCCTTATATCATAAGGGATTATGACAAGATTTTTCTCGGCAGAATGGAGCGCCTGCTTGGTTGTGGGCTTTTTGAAGGAGTTCTGATCCGAAACCAAGAAGAACTGCAATGGCTGAAGGAAATTTCCTATTCGAAGGACATTGTTATGGATATCAATATTTATTTTTGGAATAAGGAATCCTATGATGCCTATAAAAATGACTGTAGAGAAAGATATATACCGCTGGAATTAAACTTCAAAGAAATAGCCTCACTTGTAAAAGCTGTAAAAAGTGGAACTTTATCACAGGTGGTCTACGGCAGGATACCGATGATGATAACGGCAAACTGCATATCCAAGACAATGGGATATTGCAGAAAAAAATCGGGAAATGGTAAAAATGTCGGAGAAATAAGCTTTTTAAAAGACAGATACCGAAAATTATTTCCGGTGTATTTGAATTGCAGACACTGCTATAATATTATTTATAATTCAGTACCTATGTCGCTGCATCACAGTATTTTGAAAATACAAAAATTAGGGATTTCGTCGTTTCGTTTGGATTTTACAACGGAAACGGGAAACGATGCCGACAAGATAATATTATTTTATGAGAAAATTATAAGCCAGGAGGCAAAAGGGGATGAAAAGCCTCCGTTTGCGGAATATACAAACGCACATTTAAATCGAGGGGTAGAATAAAATTACGTTTTTTGCAGAAAACGTGCGGGTGAACTATGGAATTATATATTACAGAATTATCAAAATATGTTATAACGTTTTTAATGATATTATATACTTACGAATGCTTTGCAGTATTCAGATATAAGGATGAAGAAGACAGAAGTGGAATCTATACAAGGCAGAATATCTTGATGCTATTGATTCACTTTTCTTGTTTCATGGTTATTTGCTTTGAAACCGGAGAGATGAGTTATCTGTTTTTCTATGCCTTTCAGCAAATTGTTCTATTTGCGACTGCTGTGCTGTTCCATATGATATATCCGAGAGCAAACCGGCTGATAGTAAACAATATGTGTATGCTTTTAAGCATCGGTTTTGTAATATTAACGAGGGTTTCTTATGAAAAAGCAGTGAAGCAATTTGTAATTGTCTCTTTTTCCATTGCTGTCACTATGCTGATTCCGTACTTCGTACACAATCTTAAATTTCTAAAAAGTCTGACATGGGTATACGCACTGGTCGGTATCGGAGCGCTCGCTGCGGTACTTATTCTCGGAACGGCGACGAATGGTTCAAAAATATCTTATTCTATCGCAGGAGTGACTTTTCAGCCGTCGGAAATTGTGAAAATTATCTTTGTGTTTTTTGTGGCCAGCGCATTATATGAATCAACCTCATTTTTTGAGGTGTTTACGACAGCTGTAGTCGCGGGAATCCATGTTATCATTTTGGTTATTTCCAAAGACTTAGGCAGCGCGCTCATCTTTTTTATCGTATATGTTTTTATGGTATTTGTAGCGACGAAGAATCCTCTTTATTTACTGGCGGGAGCCACGGGCGGTTCCTGTGCGGCAATTATTGCCTATAAGGTGTTCTCTCACGTGCAAGTGCGCGTGCAGGCATGGAGCGATCCGTGGAGCCAGATCGATTCCGCAGGGTATCAGATCACACAGTCGCTGTTTGCTATAAGCAGCGGAGGCTGGTTCGGATTAGGTTTGTTTCAGGGGACACCGGAATCTATTCCGTTTGTGGAAGCGGACTTTATTTTCTCGGCAGTTGCGGAAGAATTGGGTATTTTATTCTCCATGTGCATGATTCTTGTATGTATTAGCTGCTTTATCATGTTTATGAATATTTCGATGAAGCTTTATGACCGTTTTTATCAGCTTATAGCGTTTGGTTTAGGGGTTACTTATATTTTCCAGGTATTTCTTACTATCGGAGGCGGCAGTAAATTTATCCCCCTTACGGGAGTTACCCTGCCTCTTATCAGTTATGGAGGCAGTTCTGTCCTGACAACCTTAATCATGTTTACAATTATCGAAGGATTATGTATGATTAGGCAGGATGAAGAAAAGGAAATGCTGCGGGCGGAGAAAAAGAAACTGAGAAATCTGCAGAAAACGCAGAACCGAAAAAGAATAGAAATGACCTATATTGAGGACTTGGACGACAGTGAAGAATAAAGAACATAAAAGCAGAAGAAAACTGAATACTCAGATTGTGATAGTAACTTGTATGTTTGTCGCTGTCTTTTTAGGAATGATGGGATATATCTGTTATTATTCGGTAACGAACAAGCAGGAGCTTATTAATAACAGCTATAATAGCAGACAGAAAATGCTTATAGCTCAAAATATCAGGGGGACCATTTATTCAAAGGATAAAGATGTTCTTGCGGAAACGATATCCGACAGCGATGGAAAAGAGAAAAGGGAATATCCCTATGCAAATCTGTTTTCCCATTCGGTAGGTTATTCCACGAATGGACGGGCAGGCGTAGAGGCTCTGGCCAATTACTATTTGATTAATTCAAACGCACCACTTTCTGATAAAGTGGTAAATGATGTGTCGGGAGAAAAATATCCCGGAGATGATGTATACACTACGCTGGATGTGAAACTTCAGGAAGTGGCTTATAATGCACTGGGCGTATATAAAGGAGCGATTATCGTAACAGAACCTTCTACCGGGAAAATTCTGGCAATGGTATCCAAACCAGATTTTGACCCGAACCAAATAGATGTGATTTGGGATGACTTGGTATCGGATAAGAATAACAGCATTTTGCTTAACCGTACGACACAAGGACTGTATCCTCCCGGTTCTACCTTTAAGATTATTACGGCGTTAGAATATATAAGGGAGAATCCGGACACATACCGGAATTATACTTTTAATTGTACAGGCAGATTTTCGGACGGTAACGACAGAATCAACTGTTATCATGGGCAGAGTCATGGTAACGAGGACTTTACGCTGTCTTTTGCTAAGTCATGCAATTCATCCTTTGCCAATATAGGCCTTAAGCTTAATAAAAATAAATTCAGCGAGACATTAAAGGATTTAATGTTCAATGAAGAATTGCCTTTGAAAATGAACTATAGCAAAAGCAGGATAACGGTCAATGAAGATTCTGTCAATGCCGATATGATGCAAGTTGCAATCGGGCAGGGAACAACAGGGATGACGCCCGTCCATCTAAATATGATTACCAGCTCCATCGCAAATGGAGGTACCGTGATGCGACCTTATATGATTGACCGCGTGGAGAATAGTGTCGGGACGGTAATCAAACAGTTTGCACCTTCTTCCTATCGCAGACTTATGTCCGAAGAAGAAGCGGAGGTTTTAACCGATTTGATGGAGGGGGTAGTAGAGAAAGGAACAGCCAGCCGGTTGAAAGGGCTTTCTTATACGGCGGCCGGTAAGACAGGCTCCGCAGAATATAATAATGTAAAGGAGGATTCTCATGCTTGGTTTACCGGTTTCGCGCCGGTAGAAAATCCTGAGATATGTGTAACCATCATCATAGAAGGGGTCGGTTCGGGCGGTGATTATGCGGTTCCCATTGCAAAAAGAATATTTGATGCTTATTTCGGTATCTGACAGCAACATACGTTAAAAAATAGAGACTAATAAATAGCCTCTATCTGTAGCTGAGGTTCTGCTGATAAATCAATGAGCTCGTCCTGCGAGCGGAGAAGCGGTCTGGATAAAAAGTTATGGTTGATTAAGATCACTTCTGCAATGCGGTCGTCGTTAAGACGGACCTTATTTCCAACCTGAGTTGCAGCGATATGGGATAAGATAGGGCGAAGTATAGATTCTTCATAAATAATAAAGCCCGCTTTTTCAAATCCGGCAATAATCTGAAACGGATGGAAGGCTTGACGGTACATTCTGGAAGAGGTCATTGCTTCATAGGAATCGATGATCGCTATATACTTCGCAAAAAGGTCAATTTTATTGCCGCGCAGCCGCGAGGGATAACCGGAACCGTCGCAACGTTCGTGATGCATAAGTGTAGCGTTGATAATATGAGGATTCAGGTCGAGATCCTTCAATAAATCGAATCCGGCAAAAGTATGTGTTTTTATTTGCATAAATTCGAGTTCGGTCAGTTTATCCGGTTTCCATATTAATTCATTTGGGAGTTTCAATTTGCCGATATCATAAAAAAAGCCGCACTTAATCAGGATATCGGTATCTTCCTCGGAGAGATTGAGCCATTTGGCAAATACCCCGGCAATCAAAGCCGAATTCAAACAATGAGCGTGGGTTATATTATCTTCACTAGGAAGCAGATGATAGAGATAGTCTAATAAAAGTTCTCCGTTCGAAGCATAAGGGGTAATTGCATGATAAATATCCATGAGATGTTCGACTTGAAACGGAATGCCATTCATAACAAAATCTATCATGAGCTCTTTATAATATAGGAGATACTCGCTATAAACAGAATCGAACTTTTTAAAGCCTTCACTTAAATGTACTTTTTCGAAATGCGTCGTTGCATAGTCGACAGCCTCTTTAATGACAACGCTCATTACAGAATGGCGGGTAATTTTTTTAATATGACTTTCCTCCAGGATTGTGCCGGCCGGGACGAGAAGTTCGTTTTTATAATTAATAATATCTTCACCGATTTCCATACCGGGTTTTAAAGCAATACTGGCAATATTAATCATAAGTGAATCCCTTCTTTTTTGTGAGGCAATACGTTTTTCTTGTAACTTAAAGTATAATTTATCGCTAAAGAATGTCAATGTTTTTTTATATAAAGTATGCTATAATACATGGATAAAGTTTTATATGTAAAAAGCGGACGGATAGGTGGATAAATGAAGTTTTATAAAAATCTCTATGTTGGCGAAACTATAAAAAATCCAAATAAAGTGAAGTGGAAGCTGCGCCTTAACGCGGTGCCGCCTAATGTGTATGTCATTGCTCTTGCCAAGGGAAGAGACCAGCTGGAGATATATCATTGCGGCTTTTTGCGGCAGAAATATTATAAAAAGTATTCGCCTTACATTATAGGAATCAGTAGAGGTTATGAAGAAGCGGTGG
This sequence comes from Clostridiales bacterium, assembly GCA_012520655.1. Classification (GTDB taxonomy): domain Bacteria; phylum Bacillota; class Clostridia; order Lachnospirales; family Lachnospiraceae; genus Kineothrix. The sequence continues at coordinate 31,786 of JAAYNW010000011.1, forward strand.
ATATGGTAGTAAAGATAACGCAGGAGGCGCTGGATAAAAACGGAAGTCCGGACATTAAGAAATTCTTATTTTCCTAAAAAATGATTACGAGGTATATATGCTGCACATATTATTGCTGATATTGAAAATAATAGGAGTGACTCTGGCAATTATTCTGGGAGTATTGCTTCTTACAATTTGTTTGGTGCTATTTGTTCCTGTCAGATACCGTATCCAAGCGGACGGTAGGCTGGGAGGAGATGAGCCGTTCCATGTGAAAATAAGAATTTCATGGCTGCTTCATATTATAAATGTTTTATTTTCTTATCCGAATGAGGCCGGCATCCGATTGCGGATATTATTGTTTACTGTTTTCGATTCTTCCAAGCCGAGAAAAACGAAGGCGGAAAACAACTCAAAAAAGAAATCTCAAAAGAAATTTCACAAGGAAACGGAAAAGAAGTATATAGAACCTCCCAAAGCTCAGAGTGAAGATATCTGGACAGAAAATAACCGATTAGAAGCAATGTCCGAAGAAGTAATTCCCGAAGAAGTAATGCCCCCAAAAGATAGGGAGGAAAAGAAAGAGGAGGAGACGCTGAAAGAAGGATTGTGGGAGAAACTACGAGCTTTCTTTTTAAAGATAAAAATCTTTTTTCAGAAACTTTTGAATATAATAAAAAATATTGAGTACACAATAGTAGCTATGTATGATAAAATAAAAAAGATTATTGAAAACATAGGTTACTATACGGAGGTACTACAAGGAGAAGTATTTAAAGAAGCCTTTGGTGTTTCAAAAAAGAAGCTCCTTCGAATTATAAAAAATGTTCGTCCGAGAAAATGCGACATTCGTCTGACAATAGGTACCGGAGACCCGGCGAGTACGGGACAGATACTTGCTATTTACGGAATGATATATCCTTTCATAGGAAATAATGTTATTATACAGGCAGATTTTGAAAACAAGATTGCAGAAGGCAGTTTAGATATAAAAGGTAAGATTAGCTTTATTATTCTTTTTATGACGGCCTTTCAAATATACAGAAATAAAAATATAAGACATTTATTAAAGTTGTTAAAAAGGGAGGAATCTTAGATGGCAGAGAATAATTTTTCAGGAGTAATAGAATCCTTAATGAAAGGTATCGACACCGTGCTCACGACAAAAACGGTAGTCGGTGAGGCGACACAGGTTGGGGATACCATTATACTTCCTCTTGTGGATGTGACTTTCGGTGTGGGAGCAGGAGCTAATTCGGCGGATAAGAAGAGCGGAGGAGCCGGCGGATTTACCGGTAAGATGACACCCAGTGCCGTGCTGGTTATAAAGAACGGAACCACAAAATTGGTAAATATTAAGAATCAGGATACGGTTACGAAAATCCTCGATATGATTCCTGACATCGTTGATAAGTTCACGACGTCATCGGATAAGGAAGGGATGATTGACGATGATGATGCGGTAGATATTGCATTTCCCGAAGGAACGGAGTAATGGTATCTATTGCAGGCAAATTGCATAAGATATAGTAAGAGGCATAAGCGGAGATGGGTGCATGAAAAAAATGATTGGTTTTATCGCTTTTTGGATTGCGGTAGGCATGTTACTTATGCTTTTTTTTACCAGTAGATTTCTCGGTTTGATTATATGCGCACTGTTGCTACTGATAGGGTATAATTTTTATTATTGCGATTGATAAAATGCAAACACAGCACTATATACTTAATATGATGAGGGTAGAAAAATGGGTTTTGATGAGGAGAGGGACCTAGATTTCGATTTGGAGGATATACTGAAAAACGGTTCCGATGAAGAGTTAAATGAGCTGAAAATTTGGCTTTTTAAAGAAAATGTCAGGATGGAAAATCTCAGAAGAGAAATAGCCGAGCTTCAGGATAAATTTGAAAAAGAGAAAGAGCAGTTTTACAATGAGATGCGTACGCTCAGTCATTCCATGGAAATCGACAGAAAACGTCTTTTGCAGGAAAATGCTTTTTTTGATCAGAAGATGAAAATCCTACAAAGAGGTTTTGAGGAGCTCGACGAAGACCGTCGTAAATTCCAGAAGGAAAAGGACAAGTTCGAAGCTCAGAAAGAAGTATTCGGGGGCGGAACTTCATTTTTGGGTCGTACTGAGTTGGCGGACATGCTGTTTAGAGGCGTTAACAGTCACCTCGCGCTTAAGAAGAGATACAAAGATTTGATAAAGATGTTTCATCCCGATAATGTGGCGGGCGATCATGAGATGGTTCAGATTATTAACCGGGAATATGAGGAATTGCGAAGAGCCTATGACATAGGAAAGCAGGCTTAATGAAGGATAAGGGTGGAGAGAATGAACAGAAACGGAAAATAGAAGATTAGTGCATTAAAAAAACAGCTTAGTAAGCTGTTTTTTAAAACAACACTCTTCATAAAGTTTTATAAAGGTCGTTCGACAAATTATGCTCTTTCAACTCTTCCGGATTTCAAGCAACTTGTACAAACATGCATTTTTTTGGAGACTCCATTCACATTGCATTTTACGTTCTTTACATTAGAATTCCAGATTCTGTTAGATTTTCTATGAGAATGGCTTACATTATTACCAAAATGAGCGCCTTTACTGCAGATATCACATTTAGCCATCTTTTCGCACCTCCTCGAATTTATACTCACAACATTTGTATAATATCAGAAAATACTATGGAATGCAAGCCCAAATTTTTTATTATTGGTGGTTTCTTTTTTGATAAAGAGCGGTTATAATACATTATATATGTCTATGATTAAAATATAAGGAGGTATGTTATGAAAGCTTCTTCTATGGATACCCATATGGGAAATATTACTATTGATAACGAAGTAATCGCTCAGTATGCCGGCTCTGTTGCAATGGAGTGTTTTGGCATCGTAGGGATGGCGAGTGTTAATATGAAAGACGGTCTCGTGAAACTTTTAAAAATGGATAGTATGACCAGAGGCATTAAAATAACGCTTGATAATAACAAATTGATACTTGATTTTCACGTAATTGTTTCTTATGGAGTAAGTATATTAGCCGTTGCAGATAACCTGCTAAGTAATGTAAAATATAAAGTGGAAGAATTTACCGGTATTGAAATTGAGAAAATCAACATCTTTGTAGAAGGTGTAAGAGTAATTGATTAATGAGTAGAAAACACTCATAAGGAGGACTTTGTTGTGGCAAATACAATCGACGCCAAGATGCTTTCTAAGATGTTCTTGGCTGGTGCAAAAAATTTGGAAGCAAAAAAAGAATGGATTAACGATCTGAATGTATTTCCGGTGCCGGACGGCGATACCGGAACGAACATGACCTTAACCATTATGTCTGCGGCAAAAGAAGTATCATTCATGGAGACCCCGGATATGGCTTCACTTTGCAAGGCAATTTCATCAGGCTCTCTACGGGGAGCGAGAGGTAATTCAGGTGTTATTCTTTCCCAGTTGTTTCGAGGATTTACTAAAGTTGTAAAAGAATATGAAGAATTAGATGCGAATATTATTGCAGATGCTTTTGATAAAGCGGTAGAAACCGCATATAAAGCGGTTATGAAACCAAAGGAAGGGACGATTCTTACCGTTGCCAAGGGAGGAGCGCAGAAAGCGCGAGAACTTGCGGATAACGGAGAGGATGATTTGGAGATTTTCTTCGGAGAGATTATCCAATATGCCGATGAAGTCCTAAGCAAGACGCCTGATATGCTGCCGGTCTTAAAACAGGCAGGTGTGGTCGATTCCGGAGGACAGGGACTTATGCAAGTGCTGAAAGGTGCTTACGATGCTTTTCTCGGAAAGGAAATCGACCTTACCATACCGGATGCCGCACCGACCGCCTCAACAGGAATGAAGTTGAACATGGATGCACAGGCGCAGGTAGATATTAAATTCGGTTATTGTACGGAATTCATTATTATGCTCAGCAAAAATTTCAATATTAAGCAGGAGATGGATTTTAAAGAGTATTTGGAATCTATCGGCGATTCTATCGTAGTAGTTGCGGATGATAGCGTGGTAAAGGTACATGTACATACCAATGATCCCGGGCTCGCGATTCAGAAAGCTTTAAAATACGGCGCCCTGTCCAATTTGAAAATAGATAATATGAGATTGGAGCATCAGGAAAAGCTGTTCAAGATGTCGGAGAAGAATCAGGAACCGGCAGTATCAGAAATGCCGAAGAAAGAGGTTGGGTTTATTGCTGTTTCCGTTGGTGAAGGAATCAATGAGATATTTACCGGATTAGGGGTAGATTATATCATTGAAGGCGGACAAACGATGAATCCCAGTACTGAAGATATGCTCAATGCAATCGACAAGGTAAATGCGGATACTATATATATTCTCCCCAATAACAAGAACATTATTTTGGCGGCAGAACAGGCGGTTCATATGGCGGAAGGCAAGAAAATAGTGGTTATTCCGACAAAAACTGTGCCGCAGGGGATTACAGCTGTGATTAACTATGTGCCGGATCTTTCCGTAGAGGAAAATACGGAGACGATGATTGAAGAAATCAAAGCGGTCAGCACAGGACAGGTAACATATGCGGTTCGAGATACGGTAATCGATGGTAAAGAGATTAAAGCCGGCGATTACATGGGAATCGGCGACAACGGTATTTTATCCAACGGTACCGATATGATGGAGATTACTTTTAAAATGATAGAAGATATGATGGAAGACGATAAAGAGCTCATCAGCATCTATTACGGTAAAGAGATTTCCGAAGAAACTGCGGAGGAATTAAAGAATATGGTGGAGGCTCGGTATCCGAAATGTGACGTGGAATTGCAGTATGGCGGGCAGCCTATTTATTATTATATCGTTTCGGCAGAGTAAATTCAAAATATAAACTATTAAAAGTAATAGAAAGAAAAAGGACGGATATATGCCGTCCTTTTTTAGACAGATGGTAGGATTATGGATGATAGTACGAATATTATTGATATTAAAGGCGTTGGAGAAAAAACAGCGAAGCTTTTTAGTAAAATAAATATAAGAAATGTCGGCGAGTTACTGCATAATTATCCGAGGGACTATGAAACATTTAAAGAACCTATCATGATAAATGACATATCGGCGGGAGAAGTTTGTTCCATAAGAGCGTGTCTGGTAGGTAATATTACTACAAAAAAAATACGTAATCTCACAATAATTAATTTTGTCGTGAAAGATGCCGGTGGGCAAATTGCCATGACTTATTTCAATATGCCTTATGTGAAGAATATGTTGAAAAAGGGAATGTTTTATATTTTTAGAGGAATTCCGCAAATGCGGGGTGGACGATTTGTTATGGAACAGGCCAAGATATATAAGCCTGAGGATTATTTTAAGCTTACAGGGGTTTTGCAGCCCAGATATTCACTTACTGCTGGGCTGACGAATCACATGGTCACGAAAGCGGTAAAGCAGGCGTTGTCGAATTATCGGTTTGGTGAAGACTATTTGCCGGAAGACATTAAAGAAAAGCAAAAGCTGATTTCTTACGGACAAGCAATAGAAGACATTCATTTCCCGCAAGATTATGATAAAATGCTTGCAGCAAGAAAACGGCTTGTATTTGATGAATTCTTTTTATTTATTTTGGCTTTGCGCAAATGCAAAGAGAAAAATGAAGTTCTCAAGAACACTTATCCGATGTTGGAAGTAGCGGATACAAAAAGATTGATTGAATCGTTGCCATATGCGCTGACCGGTGCACAGAAAAAGGTATGGGAAGAGATTAAGCAGGATTTGCAAAGTGACAAGGTAATGAATCGTCTGATTCAAGGGGATGTCGGTTCGGGAAAAACGATTCTCGCTTTTCTTTCCCTTTTAATGTGTGTATCGAACGGGTATCAGGGTGCGATGATGGCCCCTACGGAAGTGCTTGCCAGACAGCATTTTGAGTCAGCATTGGAATTGACGGCAAAGTATAAGCTTCCTTTTGCTCCTGTATTGCTGATAGGTTCCATGTCGGCAAAAGAAAAAAGAGCGGCTTATGAAGAAATACAAAGCGGAAAGGCTAATGTCGTCATTGGCACGCATGCGCTGATTCAGGAAAAAGTGGAGTATAAAAAGCTGGCTCTCGTTGTAACGGATGAACAGCATCGTTTTGGCGTACGACAGAGGGAAACACTTGCGGGTAAAGGAGAAAACGTACATGTGATAGTAATGAGTGCCACCCCGATTCCGCGGACTCTTGCCATTATATTATACGGCGATTTAGACATTTCCATAGTGGATGAGCTTCCTGCGAACAGGCTTCCAATTAAAAACTGCGTGGTTTCCACTGATTACAGGGAAAAGGCTTACCGTTTTATCGAGAAAGAAGTGCAGGCGGGCAGACAGGTTTACGTGATTTGCCCGATGGTAGAAGAAGGGGAATTGGAAGGAGCGGAGAATGTCATTTCTTATACGGAAAAATTAAAAAGTGTTCTTTCTCCCCAAATACAAGTATCTTATCTGCATGGAAAAATGCGTTCTGCGGATAAAAATCATATTATGGAAGAATTTGCAAACCGCAATATAGATGTATTAGTATCAACTACGGTCATTGAAGTTGGTATCAATGTACCGAATGCGACGGTTATTATGGTTGAGAATGCTGAGCGCTTCGGTCTGGCACAACTTCACCAGCTAAGAGGCCGGGTAGGAAGGGGAGATCAACAGTCCTATTGTATTTTTATCAGCAGCTCCGACAAAAAACAGACGATGGAGCGTTTGGACATATTAAACCATTCCAATGACGGTTTCTTTATTGCGGGAGAAGATCTGAAGCTGCGGGGACCGGGAGACTTGTTCGGTATCAGACAAAGCGGGTTGATGGATTTTAAAATAGGAGATATATATCAAGATGCGGAAGTTCTAAAACGGGCGGGGGAAAGCGTGGATGCCTTGTTGGCAGTGGATGAAGCACTTGAAGAGGCATCTCACTTGCCGCTTAGGAGGTGTCTGGAGAACACTTTAAATGCAGTTGACTTTAGGACAATCTAACAGTAATATATAATAGTGTAAAATGAAAATTTTAAGGGTGGAAGGAGAGGCATTCATAGCATAAATATTGCATTGAGAAGGATGCCGGAAATGAAATTGGCAAATATTGCAGTTGTAACGGACAGCAACAGCGGAATAACGCAGGTACAGGCAAAGGAGCTCGGAATACATGTATTGCCCATGCCTTTTATGATTAATGATGTGACATACTTTGAAGATATCGATTTGTCTCAAGAGGAGTTCTATGAAAGACTCGCGGCAGGAGACACTGTAGTTACCAGTCAGCCTTCTCCGGAGGCTGTTATGAATCTATGGAGCAATTTATTAAAGGAATATGATGAGATCGTGCATATTCCTATGAGCAGCGGTCTTTCGGGTTCTTGTCAAAGTGCGCTTATGCTGTCGCAGGATTATGAAGGTAAAGTACAAGTAGTCAATAACCAGAGAATTTCCGTGACACAGAGGCAGTCTGCATTGGATGCGAAAAAGCTGGCGGCAGAAGGGAGAAGTGCGGCGGAGATTAAAGAATTTCTTGAAGCCGACAAATTCAATTCCAGCATATATATTATGCTGGATACCTTATACTACCTGAAAAAGGGCGGAAGAATCACTCCGGCAGCTGCGGCTCTCGGTACTTTGCTTAAATTAAAGCCGGTATTGCAGATTCAAGGAGAAAAGTTGGATGCTTTCGCAAAAGCACGGACAACCGCACAGGGTAAGTCAATTATGACGGCGGCGATTCGAAATGACATGATTAACCGTTTTGGTGGTGCGGATAAGGATAATATATGGCTGCAAGTTGCATATACGTATAACAAGGAAGCTGCACTTGCATTTCAGGAAGAGCTGTTAGAAGTATTTCAGGGATTTGATGTGCATATGTCCCCTCTTTCTCTCAGCGTTGCCTGCCACATAGGTCCGGGAGCTCTTGCTGTGGCGTGTTGTAAGAAGATAAATAACTAGGAGTTTTAGAAGGCGGCATGTTTGGCAGAAAGCTGAAATATGCCGTTTTTATGTACTATATACAGTATTTTTCGCTTTCAAATGTACAAAACATATGATATACTACATTGTGTGTTTTTATGGACAATAATAAGAGAGGGTGGAATAAATGTCGAGAGAGGGTACATATGACGCTTCGAGTATTACGGTTTTGGAAGGGCTTGAAGCAGTCAGGAAAAGACCGGGGATGTACATAGGAAGTGTTTCAACCAAAGGATTGAATCACCTAATCTATGAAATCGTTGACAATGCGGTGGACGAGCATCTTGCCGGTTATTGTGATACGATAAGGGTAACGCTGGAGGAAGACGGCTCCGCTACCGTAGATGATAATGGCCGCGGTATCCCTGTAGGCATGCATGAAAAAGGAGTGAGTGCGGAGCGTCTTGTCTTTACGACCTTACATGCGGGTGGTAAATTTGATGATTCCGCATATAAAACGAGCGGCGGACTGCATGGGGTGGGTTCCTCTGTGGTAAATGCCTTATCGGCGCATCTGACAGTACAGGTAAGGAACGGCGGATTTATATATGAAGATAAATACGAGAGGGGTAATCCGGTTATAGAACTGCATAATGGGTTGCTTCCGATTATCGGCAAGACGAAGGAGACTGGAACAAGGGTTAATTTTTTGCCGGACGACACCATTTTTGATAAGACGCGTTTCAAAGAGGATGAAGTAAAGAGCCGTTTGCACGAAACGGCATATCTGAACCCGGCACTTACGATTATATATGAAGACAAAAGAAGAACGGAAAATGAATATATAGAGTTTCATGAGCCGGAGGGAATCGTCGGTTTCATCCGAGACATGAATAAATCGAAAGAGAGCATTCACGATGTTATTTATTTCAGCGGAGAGAGCGACGGAATCTCGGTGGAAGTAGCTTTTCAATACGTGAATGAATTTCATGAAAATGTTCTCGGCTTCTGCAATAATATTTACAATGCGGAAGGCGGCACTCATTTGACCGGCTTTAAAACTATATTCACGAATGTAATCAATACATATGCGAGAGAACTTAATATATTAAAGGATAAAGATGTGAATTTTACCGGAGCGGATGTGCGCAACGGTATGACGGCTGTAATATCCATCAAGCATCCGGATCCAAGGTTCGAAGGACAGACGAAAACGAAGCTGGACAATCAGGATGCCGCCAAGGTAGTGAGCAAAGTTACGGGAGATGAAATCGTTCGCTATTTCGACCGTAATTTGGAGACGTTGAAAAATATTATCGGATGTGCGGAAAAAGCAGCTAAGATTAGAAAAGCGGAAGAGAAGGCAAAAACAAATATGCTTACCAAACAGAAGTTCTCTTTCGATTCTAACGGTAAGCTTGCAAATTGCGAATCCAAGGATGCCTCTATCTGTGAATTATTTATCGTAGAGGGTGATTCTGCGGGAGGAAGTGCTAAAACTGCAAGAAATCGTGCATTTCAGGCGATTTTACCTATTCGAGGTAAGATTCTTAACGTTGAAAAAGCCAGTATTGACAAGATTCTTGCAAATGCCGAGATTAAGACGATGATAAATGCCTTTGGATGCGGTTTTTCCGAAGGATACGGCAATGATTTCGATATATCAAAACTGCGTTATGATAAGATTATTATTATGGCTGATGCCGATGTGGACGGTGCACATATTTCCACGCTGTTGCTGACGCTATTTTACCGTTTTATGCCGGAGCTCATTTATGAAGGGCATGTCTATATTGCAATGCCGCCCTTATATAAAGCGATGCCCGCTAAGGGAAAAGAGGAATATCTCTATGACGATAAGGCTCTGGAGAAGTATAGGAAGCATCACAAGGGGTCTTTTACCCTGCAAAGATATAAAGGACTGGGTGAAATGGATGCCGAGCAGCTTTGGGAGACAACGTTGAATCCGGAGACAAGACTTTTAAAATTAGTGGAAATCGAAGATGCGAGAATGGCTTCGGAAGTGACAGAAATGTTGATGGGAACGGAGGTTCCTCCTAGAAAAGCATTTATATACGAACATGCGGCAGATGCTCAGCTGGATGTTTAAAAAATGGCTAGAGGGGTAGATTCATATGGATGACAGCAGAATTATTAAGACCGAATATTCGGAGGTTATGCAGAAGTCATATATCGATTATGCGATGAGCGTTATAATTGCACGTGCTCTTCCCGATGCGCGGGACGGACTTAAGCCGGTACAGAGAAGAACCTTATACGATATGCACGAGCTGGGAATGAAATACGACAAGCCATATCGTAAAAGCGCTCGTATTGTCGGAGATACTATGGGTAAGTATCATCCTCACGGGGATAGCTCGATTTATGAAGCTCTTGTTGTTATGACTCAGGAATTTAAAAAGGGAATGCCTTTGGTGGACGGACACGGCAATTTCGGAAATATCGAAGGCGACGGCGCTGCGGCAATGAGGTATACGGAAGCAAGGCTTCAGAAAGTAACACAAGAAGCTTTTCTTGCGGATCTGGATAAAGATGTGGTGGATTTCATTCCGAACTTCGATGAGACGGAAAAGGAACCCTCCGTGCTACCTGTGAAATTTCCTAACCTTCTTGTAAACGGTTCTGAAGGTATTGCGGTAGGTATGGCGACAAGCATTCCTCCTCACAATCTTGCAGAAGTTATAGATGCGACCAGAGCTTATATGAAGGACGAGAATATTTCCGTTAGGGAATTAATGAAATATTTAAAGGGGCCCGATTTCCCTACGGGAGGCATTGTTATCAACAAAGACGAGTTGCTGGAAATCTATGAGAGCGGTAGCGGCAAGATAAAGGTACGGGGAAAGATTGAGACGGAAAAAGCTAAAGGCGGGAAAACCAATCTGGTCATTACGGAAATTCCGTATCCGATGATTGGACAAGGAATCTCGAAATTTCTTTCCGACGTGGCAAACCTTGCGGAAACGAAAAAGACGCAGGATATCGTGGACATATCCAACCAGTCTTCCAAAGAAGGCATTCGCATTGTCATTGAACTGCGAAAGGATGTGGATGTAGAGAACTTCAAGAATATGCTTTACAAGAAAACTCGTCTGGAGGATACCTTCGGGGTAAATATGCTCGCTATTGCGGACGGTAGACCTGAGACTCTGGGGTTAAAGCAGATTATTAAGGCGAGCGTTGATTTTCAATATGAAGTCACCAGAAGAAAGTATCAAAACCTTCTTGCAAAAGAACAGGAACGTAAGGAGATACAGGAAGGTCTTATTAAGGCATGTAATGTTATCGATTTGATTATAGAGATACTCAGGGGAAGCAAAGATCGTGCAATGGCTAAGGCATGCCTGATAGAAGGTACTGTTGACGGCATTAAGTTCAGGTCCAAAGAGTCTAAGATTATGGCAGCTCAGCTTATGTTTTCCGAGAAACAGGCAGATGCTATTTTAGATATGCGACTTTATAAGTTAATCGGTCTGGAAATTGAGGCATTAATCAGCCAGCACGAAGAAACTATGGCAAATATTTATCGGTACGAGGACATTCTCGAACGTAAAGATTCTATGGCTCAGGTAATTATGAATGAACTGGATTCCATTAAGAAAGAATATGGAAGACCAAGAAGGACCGTAGTGGAAAACGGTGTAGAAGCGGTATATGAAGAAAAGAAGCAGGAAAAGATGGAAGTAATGTGCTTGATGGACCGTTTCGGCTATTTAAGAACGATAGATATTCCTACTTATGAAAGGAACAAAGAAGCTGCAGATGCGGAAAATAAATTTGTTTTCCCATGCAAAAATGTGGGGCGGATTTGTATTTTCACAAATAAAGGACAGCTTCATACGATCAAAGTGTCGGACCTGCCCTTCGGAAAGTTCCGGGACAAAGGGATTCCGGTTGATAATGTGAGCAACTACAACTCAGAAAAGGAAAATATCGTATTGGTTACAAGCCAGACACAGCTGAATTTGTACCGAATTATATTTGCTACCAAAATGTCTATGTTAAAGATTGTCGACGGCGGAGAATTTGATGTGATGAAGAGAACGGTTGTAGCGACCAAGCTGCAGGACGGCGATGAAGTGGTGAGCGTAGAAATTGTTAACGGACAAAAAAATATAGTGTTGCAGACTGCCGGCGGATTTTTCCTGCGTTTTTCGGTGGAAGAGATTCCCGAGAAGAAAAAGACTGCTGTGGGAGTGCGCGGAATGAAGCTGGGAGACGGAGATTACGTGGAAACAGTTTACTATACGCAGAATAACGTCGAACAGACAATAGAATATAAAAACAAAAAAGTTGAACTGAACAAGATAAAAATTGGAAAAAGAGATACAAAAGGGGTAAAAATTCGTATATAAGATTTAGTAAAAAATATTGACCGCAAGCCTTTAAACGATTAATATGTTGATATATGGTATGTAAGAATTTACATAAAATATATAATTGATATTTGAGGCGGATAAAACAGGAGCATGTATGAGAGTAATAGCAGGAACGGCAAAAAGTCTGAGATTAAAGACAATCGAAGGGCTTGCTACGAGACCTACTACCGATAGGATAAAAGAGACTTTATTTAACATGCTGCAGCCGTATGTGGCGGACAGCGCTTTTCTCGATTTATTCAGCGGAAGCGGAGGAATCGGAATAGAGGCACTAAGCCGTGGAGCAAAAAAAGTGTATTTTGTGGAAAATGATAAAGAAGCGTTTGCTTGTATCTCTCAGAATGTAAAGCATACCGGTTTTGATAAGAAGGCGGTGCTTTTAAGACAGGACGTGCTTAGCGCGTTGTCCGTAATTTCTGAAAAAGAAGCGGATATTATCTTCATGGATCCACCATATGCTTCCGGGTATGAAAAAGAAGTGCTGCGCGCACTGGTGGACAAACCCTATTTGACGGAAAATACTTTAATTGTTGTGGAAGCGGCGTTGGAAACGGACTTTTCTTTTTTGGATGGTCCGGAAAATCTTGGATATAAAATATGGAAAACAAAAAAATATAAAACGAATAAGCACGTATTTATAATAAAAGAAGGGAATACTAAATGAAATCTGCAATATATCCGGGAAGCTTCGATCCGGTTACCTTCGGGCATCTCGATGTGATAAAACGTTCGGCAAATATTTTTGACGAATTGACGGTAAGTGTGTTGGATAATCATTTAAAGACTCCGTTGTTTTCTGTGGAAGAACGTGTTAAGATATTACAGGAAGCAACAAAAGATATACCGAATGTAAAGATAGATTCTTTTAAAGGTCTGTTGATTGATTATGCGAAAGAGAAAGGCGTACATGTAGCGGTAAGAGGACTTCGAGCCATTACGGACTTTGAATATGAGCTGCAGATAGCGCAGACGAATCATAAGCTTTCCGGCGGCGAACTGGACACCATGTTTCTGACAACGAGTTTGGAATATGCCTATTTAAGTTCCAGCAGTGTAAAAGAAATCGCCAGCTTCAACGGAGACATTTCCATGTGTGTACCTGATTTTATAGCAAAGCTTGTCTATGAAAAATATGGAATAATCAGAGAATAAATTTGTCATGTGTGGCTGACAGTAATGGGAGATTGATATATGAGCAGTAGAATCGAACAATTGATAGACGAGATAGAGGAATACATTGACAGTTGTAAATATCAGCCTTTATCCAATACGAAGATAATTGTAAATAAAGAGGAAATTGACGAATTGCTCAGAGAGCTTCGCATGAAAACCCCTGACGAGATAAAACGCTATCAAAAGATTATAAGTAATAAGGAAGCTATTTTAAACGATGCGCGTGCAAAGGCCGAGGCTTTGATTAATGAAGCGACTGTACATACGAATGAGCTTATCAATGAACATGAGATTATGCAGCAAGCGTATGCGCAGGCAAATGAGGTGGTTACACTCGCTTCTCATCAGGCGCAGGATATTTTAGATAATGCGACAATAGAAGCTAACAATATAAGGTCCGCAGTAATGCAGTACGCGGATGAGATGCTCGCTAATCTGGAGAATTTAATCGCACAGACGGCGAATATGACTACCGCACATTATGAAAGCTTTGTAAATAACTTAAACAGCTATGCGGAGATTGTGAGATCGAACAGAGCGGAGCTTCATCCGCAAGAGGAAGATGAGTTATTAAAGGAAGATGCGGGAGATGCCGGAAAGGAATCTCTGAATCTTGATTTGTTGAAGTAATAAGAACTTGCTATAGATTTTATGATGTGTCATTTAAATAGAACCGGCTTCGCCTGTGACGGAGCCGGTTCTATATGTAAGAAGATTGGGGAGGAGTAGGGAGAAATATGAGAAGGGCAGCGTTGTATATTTTGGCGGGAATTATGTTTTTCTTTTTTCGAAGCATTCCTGTACATGCGGAAGAACCGGTAATCGTAGTATTGGATCCGGGGCATGGAGGAGAGAATCTGGGAGCCGAATACGAACAATATACGGAAAAGAATATGACTATGACGGTAGCGGAATCCATGAAAGAGGAACTGGAGAAATATGAAGGAGTTACCGTATATCTTACGAGAAATGAAGATAAGGATATGACCCTTGAGGAGAGAGTAGACTTTGCGAAGTCTGTGAATGCGGATTTTTTATTCTGTCTTCATTTTAATATGTCCGAAAAACATGATTTATTTGGTGCGGAAGTATGGGTCTCGGCTTTCGATAACGAATATAAGAAGGGATATACGTTTGCCAGCGTGGAAATGGACATGTTAAAAGGTATTGGTCTTTATTCCAGAGGGATTAAGACGAGATTGAATGATGAGGGAGAAGATTATTACGGAATACTTCGTCACGCAACGGCAAATGATCTACCGTCAGCACTTATTGAACATTGCCACTTGGATCAGGCAAACGATAAGGAATTCTATACTTCAGAAGAGAAGTTGAGACAGTTTGGAGTTCTGGATGCCACAGCGGTTGCAAAATATTATGGACTGAAATCAGAGACGCTGGGCGTGGACTATAGCGATTACCAAAATGTGGAGATAGCTGTTCCCACATCGGCGGTAAAACCGGATGATACGGAGCCGGACATATGTATCATCGATGTAAAGGATGTAAATGAGGAGAACGGAGATGTTTCCGTATCTGTTTCCGCACAAGATTATGACAGCTATATGCTTTACTATTCCTACAGTTTCGATGGAGGAATGACTTTTTCCGATTTGCAGAGATGGAAAGAGGGAGAAGATACGATACGGTTTACAATGAACGTACCTTCGGGTACACTGCCTGAAGTGGTAGTAAGAGCGTATAACGGTTTTGATAAATTTACGGAGAGTAATCATATTCATTTGTCTTCCCTTGTCTACGGAGAGCCGACTGAGGAGGCGGTAGAAGCGAGCAATATGACGAAAGGGAATGTCATAGAGCAAGGATCTTCCGACACTTCTATAGAAGCGTCGGAAGGACAGAAGAATCATCAATCGAAAAAGGAACAGAAGGAAGAAAATCAAATTACAATCATTTATTTTCTTCAGGTAACTTTAATCTGCATTGCTATTTTGTTTGTTCTTCTTGTATTTGCTATGATTTTGTCTTCTTCGCGCTCAAAGAAGAAAAGAGGACGGAGAAAATAAGCACCACAATCCGTAGTAAAAGGATGTTAGACCGGTCAAGACGAGCTTATGAAAGATATAGTTTTTTAGAGATAAGCCCGTGTCCTTAATCATGCTGTAAGTCTGTGCGATGCAGGAAAAGCCTCCAAAAGGCAGAATAAGAAGAATTATTAGAGGCGAGGATTTACCCATGCGGCTTATTCCGCTGGTGATTTCAAGCAAGCAGTTAAGAAGGGCATGGATATTTATGCCAAATATATTTTTTTGATATATAGTAAATTGTGGAATCAGATTCAACAAATTGAACAGTACCATATAGCCTCCCAGTTTGGATATACCATACAAACTCGACATGATTGAGTCATCCAGCGCATCCAGTAGGGAAGTTGCCTGGGATACTTCGACAGCGGATAAGATCAGGGCCGATCTGGAGGGCTTGGCAACGGTATCTGCCTTCAAAGTATTTTTATAGACTGTACGTCTTAAAAAAGCACCGTATAAAAGAGGAAGCCCATACATTCCAAAAATATAGGGTGCTTTTTTTTGAAGTCCGAGAATGGGAAGAACAAAGCTGATAAAATAAATCGGACCGATATTATTGCAGAAAGAAAGTAAAAACTGAGCTTCTTTTGTGGAAAGTTTATTGTGGGAGAGCAGATCGGCAATAACTTTTGCGCCCATGGGAAATCCGCATAAAAAACCGATAACAACCGCATAGATACCATTTGAGCCGATAGACAATATAGGACAAAGAAGCGGATTTAAAATGCGCACGAAGTTTTCGGTCAGATTCAATCGAATCATAATTCCGGATAAAATCATAAACGGCAAAAGAGTAGGAATCATCTTATTAAACCATAGTTGCAATCCGATAAAGGAGTAAGAAAGGCTTTCCTTCGGAAAGGTTAAAAGGAGAAGCGTCAAAAAAAAGAAACATATAGTGAGGAAAAAAGTTTTTATTTTTTTTTTCAATAAAATCACCGCGAACATAAAAAATGAGGTATATTACAGATATATGAAGGAAGACGTAAAATAAGAAGTTGGGAGAGGCGGATGAGATGCTGCGGTTGGATAAATTTTTGTGCGAAATGAATATTGGAAGCCGAAGTCAGGTGAAAACATATTTAAAACAGGGATTTGTGACCGTAAATGGGAAGCCTGTTACCAAGCCGGAAACAAAAGTGGATGAAAATAAGGACACGGTCGCCTTTAAAGGAAAGCCGTGTGTCTACAGAAGGTATGTGTATTATATGCTCAATAAGCCGCAGGGGGTAGTATCGGCTACGCAGGATAATGAATGCGCGACAGTAACGGAACTGCTAAAAGATACCGGATACAAAGATTTATTTCCTGTAGGGCGTCTGGACAAGGATACGGAAGGACTTTTGCTTATGACCAATGACGGAGAACTGGCACATGACTTGCTTTCTCCTAAGAAGCATGTAAAAAAAGTCTATTATGTGGAACTGGATAAGCCATTTACGCACCAAGACGCTTTCCGGCTGAAAGAAGGTATAGATATCGGAGAGTGCAAAAAAACGCTTCCTGCCTCGGTAGAATTAATTACGGAGAATAGTATTTATTTAACGATTACGGAGGGGAAGTTCCACCAGGTTAAGCGTATGATGAACGCGGTCGGCAATCATGTAACATATTTGAAGAGGATATCGATGGGAAGTCTGCAATTGGATGAGACTTTGGGAAAAGGGGACTACCGTGAACTGACGGAAGAAGAAATCGAGAACTTAAAACAAAGAGAATTGTGAGTCTTGAGTTCGTCAAAGAGGAATATGGAGCGGAAAGATGAAACTTTTAAAAAAACTGTTGTACATATTGTTAGGTATCCTTACTTTTGTAAGTCTGTTGATTATTGTCGGTGCTTTTAATCCGGATTTTTTAGATAGACTTTCGGACTTTTTGTATTCTTGCAATATTTCGCATAAATCGGGCTTATTGGATGAAAGAAAGGAGGAGCCTAAAAATCTGTCTGTAACGGATACGGTAAACTCCGATTCTTCTTATACCTCCGATGAGTTGCTGCAAAACATCTCTAAAACAGGGAAGAATACAAGGCGGGAAACTACTTATGTTCCACCGAAGAAATCTGTGATAGAAGTTCCGGAAGAGGTATCGGATAGAAGTGGATATGTTCCCGTAAAGGAAACAAATGAGCAAATAGACGATAAAGAAGCGGAAACATTAGAGAAAGAGCTTACATATGGAGAGACCGGAGACGGTTTGACCTTCGATACGGAATTCTATCCCTATTATGGAATGCTGGATATCTCATTGCAGAAGCTGTACCGTCAGATATATGCCAATGCAATAGCGGTAAACGGTATATTTACGCCGGTAGAGAAGGTCGGGCCGGAGCAGCTTAAGAACGTTTTTATGGCGGTGGTCAATGATCATCCTGAAATTTTTTGGCTGGATTCCGCCTATAGGGGAAAGTTTTCGGGAGGAGGAATATGTATGCAAATCGTGCTACAGTTTAATCAGACTGCCGATAACCTTGCGGAGTCGAAGGCTGACTTCGATGCGGCGGCAAACGGAATAATAAGCGAGGCGCAGAATCTGGGAAGCGACTATGAAAAAGAAGAGTATGTTCATAACGCTTTGCTTGACAGGATAGAATACGATATTGGAGCACCGCTAAATCAAACTGCTTACAGTGCGCTTGTAAACGGCCGGACAGTATGTGCCGGTTATGCCAGAGCTTTTCAATATTTAATGGGGAAATTAGGGATCCCTTGTTACTATTGTACCGGATATGCCGGACAAAATCATGCCTGGAACATTATCAGGCTGGATGGTGAATTCTACAATGTGGATACTACTTGGGACGATACGGATCAGAATACATATAACTATTTTAATAAAACCGACGGTGATTTTTCAGGCACACATGTCAGAGAGGATTTATCCGTATATCTTCCCTCATGTAACGGGGAGAAATATGAAAAGCAGGAAAGCAGCGAAGCAAGAAACGGAAAAAGAAGTCTGGAAGAGGTCGGACTATCTTCAGATGTGGTTCTTACCGGTCTAAATGACTATTATCAGGACTGCTATAGCAGGATTATGCAAAACGGCGGATCCGGCCAATTTCAGAATGTAGTGGAGAATGCCGATATATGGATGCAATGCTATGACGCTTATAATAGCGACGCATACTCCGAAGCTTATATGAACAGAGTGCTATCAGAATTAAATGCGCATTCCTGTGAGGTGGACATTCAAGCGGAGGAACTTCAGGATGGGAAATTTTTATTGACACACAATATAACGATCGATTATTAGAAATGAAACAGATATAAAAGTTTGCTCTTTGGAATCATCCGTGCTATTATTTATTATTAGCTGTAATACGCAGACAATAAGGTGTAAGAAAGATAAAAAGACATAAAAATATAGGAATAAAACAGGAGTCGGCATGAGAAACGGAAACATTCTAAAAAACAAATATTATCTTTATATAACGGAATTTTTTGCAGGTGTGGCAGTTATGGCGGTAGAATTGGGGGCGAGCCGGCTGCTGGCTCCTTACTTCAGTTCCTCTCAGATTGTATGGACGATTATCATCGGCACTATTATGATCGCTATGGCACTCGGCAATATATGGGGCGGAAGGAGCGCGGATAAGAACCCTAATCCGGACAAGCTGTATATGCGGATGATTATTGCCGCTATCT
The DNA here is from genome assembly GCA_012520655.1 of Clostridiales bacterium. Lineage (GTDB taxonomy): Bacteria > Bacillota > Clostridia > Lachnospirales > Lachnospiraceae > Kineothrix. The sequence continues at coordinate 50,942 of JAAYNW010000011.1, forward strand.
GGATTGCAGCGATTCCCCTGCTCGGTAAATACATTATTCTCGGAATCTCAGCAATACTCGTTTTAACAATAAATATCAATTTTTTAGTTTTAGCGGGGTTCATTGCCTGTATGGTAATTTTCGTATTTCCCTTGTTTCTGCTCGGGACGGTTACCCCCTCCCTTGTAAAATATACGGTGGAGAGTCTGGATGAAAGCGGCAAGACAGTAGGAACTTTGGGAGCTTTCAATACGATCGGAAGTATAATCGGAACATTTATGCCAACCTTCATAACCATTCCGGCAGTGGGGACTTCCATTACATTTTTAATTTTTTCGGGGATTTTACTGCTGTTAGGATTGATTTATTTCTTTAATCAAAAAAGAAAATGGAAAGCTTGTGTGGCATCGATTGTTCTTTTCGTTCTATGCAGCATTTTAGGAAATTCGGATAGTTTTGCCTTTTGGGAAAATAATCTGGTTTATGAAGGAGAATCCATTTATAATTATTTGCAGGTAAAAGAAACTGAAGATAGCGTAATTCTTTCCACAAATGTATTGTTCGGCGTACAATCCATTATGAAAAAGGATGATTCCCTTACCGGAATGTATTATGATTATGCGTTGGCTGCGCCTGTTATGGCAGGGATAAAGGAAGATGACGAAGCTGATATGCTGATTCTCGGAATGGGGACAGGAACCTACGCTAAGCAGTGTATAAAGTATTTTAACAATGTGAACGTGGAAGGTGTAGAAATTGACCAAAAGATTACAGACTTGGCGGAGAAGTATTTTGAATTGCCCGACACGGTCAACGTAACAACTTATGACGGACGTGCGTACCTTCAGGCAACTCATGGTAAATATGATGTTATCATGGTAGATGCTTACCAAGATATTACGATTCCTTTTCAGATGTCTTCTATAGAATTCTTCAGTATGGTAAGAGACCATTTAAAAGACAATGGAGTTATGGTTGTAAATATGAATATGTATTCGGACGAGGAAGGAAATATCAATGATTACTTGGCGGACACGATTGCCAACGTCTTTGATTATGTATATACGGTAAATGTAAAAGGTGCTACGAACCGGGAACTTTTTGCTTCTCAGAATGAGAACGCAGCTGCCTATTTGAGCAGGGATGTGGGGCAAATAAGTGATACGCAGCTGGCGGACATGCTGCGGTCGGTAGACGCCTCTCTTATGGCTTATGAAAAAGGAGAGTACCTTTTGACCGACGATAAGGCGCCGGTAGAGCTTCTCGGAATGAGTGTAATAGACGGTCTAATCCGAAACGAAATCGATTATTACAAAGAAATTTTCAAAGAAGAGGGAATTGACGGCATTCTGAACCGAATGTAGATAATGAGAATTATTTTCTATAAAATGCGATGTATTTATCTTGTATTTTAGACTTGAAGTTGGTATAATGTAGTTGGTTAGTACATACTAACTGACTGCGAATAAATCATGGACAACTCCTTTTGCCTCATATTAAGATAAACTGTCATAATCATAGTAGTGAAGGCAAAAGGGGGAATCCCTCCATGGGAAAGGATGTTATTATGAATTATTTGGAAATTGAAAAAGTAATAGGACGAGAAATTATTGATTCGAGAGGAAATCCCACTGTCGAAGCGGAGGTATATCTGATAGACGGCACTGTGGGCAGGGGCGCGGCACCCAGCGGAGCTTCTACCGGAGAGTTCGAAGCGCTGGAATTACGCGACATGGATAAAAACCGCTTTGGCGGTAAAGGTGTTCTTAAAGCAGTACATAATATCAACACGGTAATAAATGATGTTTTAAAAGGAATGGATGCTTCGGATATCTACGGAGTGGATGCGGCGATGATTCGTGCGGACGGAACGAAAGACAAGTCAAATCTCGGTGCGAATGCCATATTGGCTGTATCCATTGCCTGCGCGAGAGCAGCTTCGATTGCTCTTGATATTCCGCTTTACCGTTTTCTCGGCGGTGTAAACAGCAACAGGCTTCCCGTGCCGATGATGAATATTTTAAACGGAGGAGCTCATGCGGCAAATACTGTAGATGTACAGGAATTCATGATTATGCCCGTAGGTGCGGAAAGCTTTAGAGAAGGACTTCGTCAGTGTACGGAAGTATTTCATTCATTGGCGGCATTATTAAAGAAAAAGGGATTAGCTACCTCCGTCGGTGATGAAGGCGGTTTTGCGCCCGACCTTGCAAGCGATGAAGAAGCTATTCAATACATTTTGGAGGCTATAACGGCGGCAGGATATGAGCCGGGAAAAGACTTCGTACTTGCGATGGATGCTGCTTCCAGCGAATGGAAGGGTGAGAAAAAGGGAGAATACGTACTTCCTAAGAATGGAAAGAAATTCACTTCGGTGGAATTGGTAGCACATTGGAAAGAACTTTGTGAAAAATATCCTATTTATTCGATAGAAGACGGTCTGGATGAAGAAGATTGGGAGGGGTGGCAGATTATGACGAAGGAGCTGGGAGACAAAATACAGCTTGTCGGCGATGATTTGTTCGTAACCAATACGGAGCGTCTGCAGAAAGGTATCAGCCTTGGCTGTGGCAACTCCATTCTTATTAAATTGAATCAAATCGGTTCTGTATCCGAAACCTTGGAAGCTATCAAAATGGCTCATAAGGCAGGCTATACGGCAATTTCTTCCCATCGTTCGGGAGAAACCGAGGATACAACTATCGCTGATTTGGCTGTAGCATTAAATACTTGTCAGATTAAGACCGGAGCACCCAGCAGAAGCGAGAGGGTTGCAAAATACAATCAGTTGCTTCGTATTGAAGAGGAACTCGGCGCAAGTGCAGTATATCCCGGATTTGATGCATTTTAGTAAATAAGTTCATATGAAATTGAAATCCGCACTCGCCGTAGCGAGTGCGGATTTATTGCGGCTTCTGATTTTTCAAAAAATTTATATATTTATATACTTTTTAATTGCGTCAAAGCTTTCGGTGCTGATAACGTGTTCGATTCTGCATGCATCCTCGGCGGCAGTTTCCTTGTCTACGCCAAGCGCTTCAAGCCAGGAAGAGAGCAATTCGTGCCGTTCGTATATTATGTCAGCGATTTTGCGGCCCGATTCAGTCAGCTGAATAAAGCCTTCTTTTGATACCGTGATGTAATTTTTTTCGCGCAGATTTTTCATCGCGACACTAACGCTCGACTTTTTGAAGCCTAATTCTTCGGCAACATCTATGGAGCGTACGACAGGATGAGATTTACTCAATATTAAAATAGTTTCTAAATAATTTTCGGCTGATTCATTTATATGCATAACTTTACCTCAATTTCGGTGATATAATACAAATCAATTATGTTAAATTTTTATTAGTATAGCATATATTGACAAAAACAGCAAATCATAAAAATTAATCAATAAAAAATCTTGACAACTTATTCAAGTTAGAATATACTAACCATGAAAGCAAATATTGAAAATAATTATCAAAATCACTTGTTGTAAATGGTGAGTGGAATCATTTAAATACACCTAAGAAAGAAGGTTGTGCGATGCCCTTGACAATGGTTAAAACAGGAGAACCCAGTGTAATTCGTAAAGTCGGTGGTAAGGAAGAAACGAGAAGGTTTCTGGAGAATCTCGGATTTGTGGCCGGAGGAATAGTGACTGTCGTATCTGAAATCGGCGGCAATATGATTGTCAATGTTAAGGATTCCAGAGTTGCTAGCGGCAAAGATATGGCGATTAAAATCATGGTGGATTAAAGTCGCTGTAATAATAGAAATGGGAAAAGGAGAAACGATGAAAACATTAAAGGATGTTTCGTGTGGCGAAACGGTAAAGGTGACAAAATTAACGGGAGAAGGTCCCGTTAAGAGGCGTATTATGGATATGGGAATTACGAAAGGCGTTGATATTTTCGTGAGAAAAGTTGCCCCGTTAGGCGATCCGATAGAGGTCACGGTAAGAGGCTATGAATTGACTTTGCGTAAGGCGGATGCGGAGATGATTTCGGTAGAATAATTTTTTTACATATGAGTTAGTGACGACTAATGAAAAGTAGAAATAGCAAACGGTATGAACAAATAATTTGCTTTAAAGCAGAAAGAGGAAGAATATGTCGATTAAAATTGCATTAGCAGGTAATCCAAATTGTGGAAAAACCACATTATTTAATGCGTTGACCGGTTCCAATCAATTTGTCGGAAACTGGCCGGGTGTTACGGTAGAAAAAAAGGAAGGAAAACTGAAAGGAAACAAGGATGTTGTCATCGTTGACCTTCCCGGTATCTATTCCCTTTCTCCATACACATTGGAAGAGGTAGTAGCGAGAAATTATCTGATTACGGATAGGCCGGATGCAATTCTAAATATCGTGGACGGAACTAATATTGAAAGAAATCTGTACTTGTCCACGCAGCTTATGGAACTCGGTATTCCCGTTATTATGGCCGTTAATATGATGGATGTAGTAGAGAAAAACGGCGATCAGATACATATCGATAGACTGAGTAAAAAACTCGGATGTGAAGTAGTTGAAATTTCGGCATTAAAAGGAACGGGCATTCAGAAGGCTGCACAAAAAGCGGTAGCGCTTGCGAACCAGAAAGGTGCTGCGGTTCCCGTCCATAAATTCGGGCCGGAAGTCGAGAATGTTCTGGATGCTATAGAACAAAAACTTGGAAATGATATTTTACAGGAACAGAAGCGTTTCTTTGCGATTAAGCTTTTGGAAAAAGATGATAAGATACATAGCCAGATGAAAAATGTGCCTGACGTATCGAAGGAAATTCAGCAAATTGAAGAAGAAATGGATGATGACACGGAAAGCATTATTACAAATGAAAGATATATCTATATTTCTTCTATCATAGGTGAGTGCTATACCAAAGGCAAAAAGGAAAAATTAACTATTTCTGATAAGATAGATAGGATTGTGACAAACCGTATACTTGCATTGCCAATTTTTGCAGTCGTTATGTTCATTGTTTATTATGCAGCTGTGACCACGGTAGGAACATGGGCTACCGATTGGGCAAATGACGGTGTGTTCGGTGAAGGGTGGAGCCTGTTCGGATTAGAGATACCCGGAATTCCCGTCCTTGTAGAATCTGCGTTGACTGCCGTTGGCTGTGCCGATTGGCTGCAAGGGTTGATTCTGGATGGTATTGTAGCCGGCGTGGGAGCTGTTCTCGGCTTCGTGCCTCAGATGCTAGTGTTGTTTATCTTTCTTGCATTTTTGGAAGCTTGCGGATATATGGCGCGAGTTGCCTTTATTATGGATAGGATCTTTCGTAAATTCGGACTTTCCGGTAAATCATTTATTCCTATGCTCATCGGAACCGGCTGTGGTGTTCCGGGCGTCATGGCATCACGTACGATTGAGAACGACCGTGACAGAAAAATGACTATTATGACAACAACGTTTATTCCTTGCGGTGCAAAGCTTCCTATTATCGCTTTAATTGCAGGAGCTTTGTTCGGAGGAGCATGGTGGGTTGCTCCCAGCGCTTATTTTGTTGGTATTGCGGCGATTATCTGCTCAGGAATCATTCTTAAGAAAACGAAAATGTTTGCGGGAGATCCGGCACCGTTCGTTATGGAACTTCCGGCTTATCATATGCCTACGGCAGGAAATGTACTCAGAAGCATGTGGGAAAGAGGCTGGTCCTTCATTAAAAAGGCGGGAACAATCATTCTCTTATCTACGATTGTCATATGGTTTACAACCTACTTCGGCTGGGTAGACGGACAGTTCAGAATGCTGGAGGATGTGGAAATCGATCACAGTATCCTGGCGAACATCGGCAATTTGATAAGTTGGATATTTATTCCTCTTGGCTGGGGCGATTGGAAATCCACAGTGGCCGCAATTACAGGATTAGTTGCGAAAGAAAACGTAGTAGGAACCTTCGGTATCTTGTTCGGATTCGCAGAAGTCGCGGAAGACGGTGCGGAAATCTGGGGAACTTTGGCTGGCAGCATGACAGCAGTAGCAGCTTATTCATTCCTTGTATTCAATCTTCTTTGTGCGCCTTGCTTTGCGGCTATGGGTGCTATTAAGAGAGAGATGAACAATACGAAATGGTTTTGGTTTGCTATCGGATACCAGACATCTTTAGCTTATGTGGTATCTATGTGTATTTACCAGTTCTGTACACTTTTTTCTGCAGGAACTTTCGGCATTTTTACAGTCGTTGCATTCTTACTCCTCATAGGCTTTGTATATCTGCTGTTCAGACCTTATAAAGAAAGCAAGACACTGAAGTTAAATACAAAGACTTTGGCCGGAGCCAAATAGATAGTTTAAGGAGGCATTGTATGGGAACAATTATTGTTGCAGCAATCGTATTCGGCTTATCCACCCTCGCGGTAGTAAGCATGGTACGCGATAAAAAGAACGGAAAATCATTACATTGCGGTGAAGATTGTAAGCATTGCGGAGGCCATTGCGGACAGTAAATAAACGGAGGTACAAAGTGACGGTTGAAATAAGCAATCCGGAAAAGAGAAAAGTACCTGATTCCAGAAACTATCGAAGAACGCGGATGCAGCGGGAGATGATTATTCAGAAGCTGAAGGAACGAGGGTGCAGAATTACGAAACAGCGTCTTACCTTAATCGATATTATTTTGGAAAATGAATGCTCCAGCTGCAAAGATATTTTTTATAAGGCGGTAAAGGTTGATAATCAAATTGGTACTGCTACTGTATACAGGATGGTAAATATTTTAGAAGAAATCGGAGCAATCAGCCGAAAAAATATGTATAAAGTATCGTATTCGGAAAATTGTCTTATGGAAGATGCCTGCGTGGTTGTGCTGGAGGATGATACGACTTATCATCTTTCGGCAAAGAAGTGGAATTCGGTCATCCAGGCAGGTCTTAGTGCTTGCGGCTATTTGAAAAGCCAGAAAATAAGATCTATTACTATAAAGCCTTGCGAATGCGAAAGAGCGGAATGTTGAGTCATTTCGCTCTTTTGCTATGGAATTTATATAAATACAAAAGCGCGAATATAATTTTTCCACATATCCTACAAATAGGATATGAAAAAAAATGAGATATCTCACGCACTTTTACAGATGTAAAAAACTCTAGAAATGTCGAAGAAAGCAGAATATACAAAACTGGTGTTAAAAATTTGCTAATTTTAATTTAATTTATTGATTTTAATTTTTTTCAGATGTATAATTTATCGCGTTGGCATAGGCAAATAAGATAAGGATGATTTTCCTTACCGGTTATTGCAGCCATTTTAATTTTATAAAAATATTAGGTAAGGTGAGGTCGAAAAGTATGAAGTATCTTAGATTTTTACTAATCTGTGTTCCGCTGTCCTTCATAGGTTATTTTATGAATTGGAATGCGACAGTTATGTTTATTTTAACTTGTATTTCCATTGTTCCCTTGGCAGGATATTTAGGAAATGCAACTGAATCTATAGCGGTTTATACCGGTCCGAAAGCCGGTGGTTTTTTAAATGCTACTTTTGGTAATGCGACAGAACTTATCATTAGTTTCTTTTCGATTCGTGCGGGATTGTTCGAAGTGGTAAAAGCAACTTTGGTAGGTTCCGTATTAGGAAATATATTATTAGTTTTGGGCTGCAGCATTTTAGCGGGCGGACTTAAAAACAAAGTGCTGAAATATGATGCGAAGGTAGGACGTTCTACGGCAACTATGTTGCTCTTTGCAGTAGCGGCTCTCGCTATTCCGGCAGTTTTTATGTCCAAATATTCGGAAGAGATTATTGTTTCCAAATATCAGAATTTCAGTATCATAACGAGCGTAATCATGCTTTGTACTTATGTAATCGGCGTTATATATTCCTTCAAAGGCCAAACCGATTTATATGACGATTCAGAGGAGGAAGAAGAAGCAGAATGGAGTCTTCCTATCAGTATAGCAGTCCTTGCGGTAGCCACTGTTTTAATCGCCATTGAATCCGAACTTCTGGTATCAAGTATTGAACCGATGACTGCATCTGTAGGTATTTCTAAGATGTTCGTTGGTATTATCCTGATTCCTATCGTAGGTAATGCTGCGGAACACAGTACGGCAGTTATTATGGCGCTGAAGAATAAAATGGATATCTCTATAGAAATTGCAGTGGGCTCCTGTTTGCAGATTGTCTTATTTGCAATCCCTGTTTCCGTAATCATGAGTCTCTTCATATCGGATACGCCGATGAGTATTATCTTTAAAATAGAGGAAATCTTCTTAATTGCGGCCAGTGTATTTATTGTAAATCATATTGTAAAAGCAGGAAGGACCGATTGGATGGAAGGTTTGAAGCTTATATCCGTTTATATAATTGCGGCAGTTGGATTCTTCATTATGTAATTGTAATATTAGGGCTTAAATTGTCCGGAACATATGCTGAGATTAATTATTTGAAATAATCGGGCGGGGAAAAATCTCCCGCCTTTTTTTATATAATTAGGTATTATATGTCAAAAGTATGACGTGCGGATTTCTCTGATATATGTTATTATATTATAATGAATTAAAAATGAAATGATAGCGATGAAAGGACATGGCATAGAGGTTTTGAAAATGATGTTAAACAATATAGATGCGGTTATTTTTGACTTGGATGGTTCTTTGGTTGATTCTATGTGGATATGGGAACAGATCGATATAGAATATTTGGGAAGGTTCGGGATAGAGCTTCCCGAGAATCTTCAATATGAAATAGAAGGGAAGAGCTTTAGTGAAACGGCACATTTTTTTAAAGAGAGATTTCAGATTCCGGATTCAATTCAAACGATAAAAGATGATTGGAATAAAATGGCGTGGGATAAATATAGCTATGAAGTTCCTTTGAAAAATGGTGTGGATTTATTTCTTGAATACTGTAAGGCTAACGGTATCAAATTGGGAATTGCTACGAGTAATTCCAGAGAACTTGTTACAAATATAACCGCCGTACATAGTCTGGAAGGATATTTTGATTGCATTATGACCGGCTGTGACGTCGAAAAAGGGAAGCCTGCTCCGGATATTTATCTAGCTGTGGCAAATAAACTGCAGGTGGAACCGCCGCGCTGTCTCGTATTCGAGGATATTATTCCCGGAATCATGGCAGGCAAAGCAGCAGGAATGAGGGTATGCGCGGTGGAGGATTTATATTCCGAGAGACAGCGA
>JAAYNW010000012.1 GCA_012520655.1 Clostridiales bacterium
ATTCGGTTTTGAGGGTATGGACCCTTAAAGAAACAGATTCCTCGATAGCTCAATGGTAGAGCACGCGGCTGTTAACCGCGGGGTTGTAGGTTCGAGCCCTACTCGGGGAGTAACGAGTAAAGAACACTCGTAAAGAGTAAAGGAAGCTCGTAAAGAGAGAGAAAAGCTGGCCGTGGCAAGTCCATGGAAAAAGAGAAGGCTCCGTGGTCAAGCGGTCAAGACACCGCCCTTTCACGGCGGTAACACGGGTTCGATTCCCGTCGGAGTCATTTTAAGTCGATAAGTTACAGCACATCAATAAGATTTTTGATTGATGCTAATTGACTGTGGTTTATCGATTTGCTATAATTATATAAGATATGGCGTCTTAGCCAAGTGGTAAGGCATGGGACTGCAACTCCCTGATCATCGGTTCAAATCCGTTAGACGCCTCGCTTTAAAAAACCCCGTAAATATTAATTTACGGGGTTTTTTAAAGGCTCTTTGCCAATAGTTGGGGGGGTATCCATTTGGATACCGCTCCATTGTTGTGTTTAAGGGGCTTTAATGTTTGATTGATAAAAAGATATTTTTAAGCATGCAAAGAAAACCTTCCGATGGACCATTTGTGATATGCCCATATTTAAAGGTGTTCAAAAATTCTTTGATTCAGTGTCGATAAGTACTTGCACATGCTTCAAATTCAGGTAGCTGTGACTGTTCAGCAGTCGAAATACATTCAAAGAACTCTTTTCACTGTTCTGCATATTTTGGAATTTGGCAGATTCGATAAAACCATTCTTTTAAATAATGAGCAAGACGTATTCGCCTTTTTTGCGACCAAAGTCATTGGGCCGGTTTCATGTAAATGTAAAGCAGAAGTAATAAAGGAGGTTAACATGGAGGTTCGTTGAAAATATCGAGTGAAGAAATGGTAATCTTCGTAAAATCGTTTTCTGCAAGAACATACATAGCGACGCTTCTTTAACACAACAGTGTTTTGTTTGAAAGGGAAGATCTTTAATTGCGTGCATTCTGTAATCATGAATCCGCTTGTGAAAGTTCCGCAAACTGGACATGTTTTTGGCTTGGTTTCAATAAAAATTTTCACAAAAACATCCGAATGAACTACTTTTTTTACAAATACCTATTCAATATTTAGGAGTTTTTAATACAATGATTATGCATTTATGCACCACCAAGTGGTTTGTTTGCTAGACTGGCGCTTGGAGGTTTTTCTTTATTATAAAATAAAAATGCTGAAGTATATGATTTTCAAACATACACCCCAACATTTACTGTAGAACCAAAAAGAATAATATTATATAGTGGCCTGGAATATAAACCAGCCATCTTTGACATAAAAATGGAAAACACCGCCATGCTTTTCTACGATATGAGCCATACTTTTAGTACCAAAACCATGACCTTGCTCCTTTGATACGGGAAGATCTTGGAAAAATGTCGGTTCTATCTGATAGCTGTTGCGGATGTCAATACATAGCTTTGTATTCTTGGAATACATGCGCAGTTTGATATTGCGTTCCTTTCTGTCGGTTATTTTTTCGCAGGCATGTATGGCGTTTTCCAAAGCATTTGACAAAAGCGAGCAAAGCTCGGTGTCGCTAAAAGGAAGTGAGTCAGGTAGATTTGCATCCAATGTTAACATGATTTTTGCTTGCTTTGCTTTGGTGGCGAAAGCGGATAGAATCAGATTAACGGTTTCGTTTTCACAAAAGCGTATGGGAGTGATTGCATCTATATCTGACTGGGCAGTTTGCAAGTATTCTTTAATTTCATCTAAGTTTCCTTTGGCGGCCATTCCCTGTAATAGAGCGAAATGGTGGCGCATATCATGACGATAAGATACGGCGTTCTGTTGCAGCTTCCGCAAAGATGCAAACTCCGACTGAGCCAGCCTAAACTGAGCATCCAGCATATCTCTTTCTCTTTGCAGGGACGCTTGTTTTTGTGTTTCGGCGTAGTAAAGGATGACAAATGCAAAATAAAAAATAGAGATGGTCGAAGGCATGAACTGCACAGCCCATTTCGTACCGCGGTAAAGCACATCGGTGTAGATAGTGGTAGTATAGTCGAACACATAATAGAAAAAGGGCACACCGCCTACAAATAAGCAGGACTTAGTGGACATCTCCATAAGCTGCCGGACGGATGCGGACACATACTTTTTCAGGAAATAGTAGAACAAAAACAGCGCTGTAATGTAAAAAATATGGTCTGCAAGAGTGCTGTTTAAGGCAGCGCCTGTAAGGTAGCCGAACCAGCGCGGCGCCTGGCAACATAGATAACCGGAAAAAACGCTGACAATTGATATATGCCACGGCCGCTTATAATAGAGTGAGAATATTATGATAAGCGGCAGGTGGATAATTATCGGATACAGCTTCGATGTCAAATCCAGGCCCAATAACCACCAACTGACAGTCTGAACGAAAAGAAATAATATACAGATTAGACCAGTAGCAAGTCTGTTTTTTCTTGTGGATTCTATTCCCGCAAAGAGAAATGACACCGTTATGCCAAAGACTAGAGAAAAACCAAATCGTAAGAGCCCTATTACTGTTACTAGCATTTTACTATACCTCTTTCTGTTTTATTTTTCCCCATCCATTTGATAGTTCAAGTATTGCAATTTAATGTCTTTTGCCTTGCCTTGTGCAACAGGAACCGAGGAAAGAGTCTGTAAGGTTATCTGATGGCTTTCAATTGTATCTACATACTGCATATTCACAAGATAAGAGCGGTGCGGTTTGATAATACATTCATATTTTAACAGGTTATTGCAGACAGAAGAAAATGATTCCGTACATTCTATGACCTTGCCGGAACGCAAATGATACAACACATTTCGTCCGATGACTTCTGCAAAAACTAAATTGGAAATTAGTATTTTATGTATGCCTGCGTTACTCTTTACAATAATCGCTGTCTCCTTTTCTTCCGATTTGATCATTTCAAGCATTTCGTCAAAGGTGAAGAATAGTTTTTCTTTTGAAATCGGCTTTAGCACATAGTTAATGGCCCTTACCGAATAACTTTCCAAAGCGAACTCCGGTGATGAGGTAAAGAACAAAATCGGCGCGGTTTTGTCAAAGGAACGAATTTCCCTTGCCACATCGATGCCTGTAAAGCCCGGCATAATAATATCCAGACAATATATATTAAACTGCTTCCCTTTTTCCAAGGCCGAAATCAGTTCAAAGCCATTTGGGAAGACGGCATAATCGAAGTTAATATTTTTCGATGCTTTGTATAAGTTTATGAGCTGTACAATATTGGATAGCTCGTCAATGTTGTCATCACACAATGCAATCTGCAGCATAGGCCTTCCTCCTTCGTCATGTAGTTCTATTATGCTAAGCCAATTTTAACATAAAAATCTTAATTGAAAAACCGTATTAGAAAAAATATCTGCCGCTAAAACCTTATGATCTCAGCGGCAGAAAATCAATATGCTCTAAATCTTGAATTGTTGTACCAGCTCAATCAGTTTTTCTGATTTCTCATTTGATTTACTTGCCAGATTCACGACATTTTCAGCCATATCAAAAATCACTTCTGTTTTCTCGGCAATATTTGATGCTCCTACAGCCTCTTCATTAGAAGATGCGGTTATCTGAGCAATGGCTTGAACCATATTTTGTATGGATGCCAAAAGCTCCTCTGAGGTTGAACTGAAATCCAGTACTATATTGTTAATAACAAGGGAGAGCTCATTATAGTGCTCACTGGTTTGAACCAGGCCTTCATAATCATTGAGTACTTTCTTGTCAATAAACTCCATAACCTCCATTGAGCTTGAGGAAAGATCATTTACTACGGATAGCACTTGATTAGTTACTTCTTGAATTCGCGATACGGAAGTCATTGAACTTTCGGCCAATTTTCTTATTTCATCCGCAACCACAGCAAACCCTTTCCCGGATTCTCCGGCTCTTGCTGCTTCAATAGCTGCATTCAAGGACAGCAAATTGGTTTGTGATGTAATCTCCAATATGGTATTGGACAACTCATTAATTTGCTCGACTGCCTTGGATTGTTCAATCGCATTCTGCAAATTAACTTTTGCTTTGCTGTATATCTCCATAGCCTCTTGTTTGGAAGAAATGGCGCTTGTCTTCATTTCTTCACTCATTGAGCTTACTCTGCCAACAGTGGCAGCACCTTCTTGAGCTTTTTCCGCAATGGACTCAATGGCTTTTTCTATTTCTAAGGAAGTGGCATTCATTTCTTCGCTTGAAGCAGCCGTCTCCTCTGTTCCTGCGGACAATTGCTCGGTTGTGGAGGAAATCTCTTCAATGCTTTCGTTTAAGCTGTTCATATTATTATTGATGGAAGTCAACATTTCACTGACGGTAAATGATTCATCGGCAACTGCTTTCATCATTTCTCGCATAGAAGATTTCATTTTATCAAGTGAATTAGCCAAGCTACCTATTTCGTCCCGTTTCACTAAGAGCTTTTTGGATATATCGCCTGTAAAGTCTCCGGTAGCTATAACGTTAAGATATTTGGTGATTTCCTTAATTGGATGGGAAATATTCCGTGCTATCAAAATCGTTAGACCTATGCCAATCAATAGAAAAAGAATAGATAGCGATAGCATAGTGTTGGTTAAGTCCTCAACCTTAGCCATAGCCAAGGATTTTGGTGCCGTAACACATAAAGACCAGCTTGTTCCTTCCACAGGATAATATCCTGCGTATTTTGTTTCGCCGTTAAATGTATACTCACCTATACCGCTTTCCCCTTCGGTCATCTTCTTTTGAATATTATGTAATTGCTCTAATTCAGGATTAGCCTTATATTCTTCAAAAATATTGAACATATCCGCTACACGGCTTTGATCCTTGTTCGCTATCGTAGTACCTTCAGTGTTAATCATATATACTTCTTGTGAGCTATTTTGCATCTCGTTAGTATAATTGCTTAACTCATTGCCATCTCGTCTTGCAACGAGTACCCCTGTTACTTTATTTCCTTCTTTGATTGGAACCGCGAAGGCTACAACTATACTACCGTCAGTCTTGCTGACCATGGGATCTGAAACAGCATGCTCTCCTGATAATGCTTTAATAAAATATTCTCGGTCGTGAATATCGACGCTGTCTCCGGTTGTAGAATGAGTAATGCCATTGGTATCAGCAATCATGATACTTTTATGTCCGCTTCTTTGAACTTCATCTTTAAGCAGCCTCATTTTTTCATCAATTGATATATTTTTGCCTTTGATCCACGGACTATTCGCAAGTGCATCCAATGCATTGAACTGGGTATTTACTTTTTCGGAAATAATCTTGGCATCGGCCTCGGCTATTTCTAATAGACTCTCATCAATACTTGTTTTTAGTGCATCCTTAGAATCTATAAAAGCAAAAATTGCTAAGCCTGCACAGATTACAAATATTAACATCCCAAATAATAACGTTATTCTTGTTGTAATACTTTTGAATCTCATAAATCATCTCCTATCATCCTATTCTTTAGCTTTATGTCACAAAAGTTGAAACTATTAAAATAACGGTTTTCAAGGATTCATTTCGGGTGCGCCCTACAGATTCCTACCCTGTTGACATGGCAGTATAGGCAAGCATTTTCACCTCTGTCAGATTTAATAAAATAGTTAACTTTGCGCTGTAATGATATATATTTTATATGAAAAAAAATTTTATTTCTATGGAAAGTTATGGTAAGGCACATAAAATGTGATGAGTATAAACTGATATTTATGTATTTTATTTGTATAAAACATACAATAACAATATAAAAATAATGGCTTGCAAATAAAATTTTCAAGATTATGATTCATGTAAAAAAAAACATGATTCATGCAGTAAATGTTTTTTTGAGAGAATTATTGATACATTGAATACAGGGGGGCAGAAGCTGCATAATGGCAAGACAGATAAAAATTAATCTGTCTTCCCAATAAAAAAGCAAGGAGGGGTTTATTATGCTGACGACGTTTATTTCAATTGCCGTAAGTGTTACGGTAATTGCTTTTTGGATTATTTCCATCCGACGCAGACTGGAGGTGATGGATGAGAATATCAGCCATGCAATGAGACAGATAGGGGTGCAAGTTTCCGCCCGTTTTGATGCTCTGACGGCTCTTTTGAATTTGACAAAAAACTATGAAAAGCAGGAAAGTGAAATATTGATTGAAATAATCAAGTCGCGAAGAAGTGTTATTACAGCAAGATCCACACCGGATGATGTGGCACACCAGGAAAGGGTTTTTTTCGAAGTCCTTGACAGGATTTCAATGGTGACGGAACAATACCCCGAATTGAAGACGAATCAAACTTACATAAAAACAATGAGTGCAATACAGACCTTTGAAATCATGGTATGCACCAGCCGCTTGATATACAACGACAGCGTAAATAAGCTAAACCGTGAAATCCGAATGCTCCCGATCTCTACGATTGCAGGGATGTTGGGATTCCAACGAAGAACATATCTTGTGGATCAGGCTGACGAGGAGTATATTCCGAGCATAAAATGAGGTGCACAGTTTATGGCAAGGCCCAAACCATACCCCCCGGACTCGCGGCTTCTGGAAGAGTCATTTCTGTAAAACCTTTCAAAAATCAGTTTCTGATCGTCTTTAGGAATACCTTTACCGGTATTTTCGATTTCCAATACCTTTTTTTCACCATGTTGGGTAAGTCTAATGGAAATGTTCCCGTTATCATCAGAATATTTAAAAGCATTATCCAGTAAAATGATGGTCAGCTGCTTTATGCTGCTTTCATTCCCGTATAAACGAATATTTTCACCTATTTCTATTTCATATTTTTTGCGGTACTCATAGGCCATGCTTTCAAAGGACAGCGCTATATTTTTTACTGCCGCACTCATGTCGAATTGAGAAAATATCATAGTCTGGTCATAAGAATCGAGTTTGGCAAGTTCCAAAAGATTTTTGATAAGAGTATTCATACGCTGTGTCTGTGCAAGAATATGATTCAGCCATTTGTTATTGCCGATTCCTGAGGCAAGCACTTTTGCATTGGCAGTAATAATCGTAAGAGGCGTCTTCAATTCATGAGAAGTATCGGCAATAAACTGCTTCTGCTTTTCAAAAGTAGTTTGTACTGGTTTAACAATCCAACGGGACAGAAAAATAACGAGAAAAGAAATAAAGAGAATGCCGACAAGGCCGATATACAGGCATGTCCAGAAAAGCCGCAGCGATATGTTCTTTTCAACGGAATAGTCCAGGAAATATATTTGAAAGCCATCGTCCCTATCCCTCATAATATATAAATATTTGGAAAGCACACCACGTTCATGGGGATTTTCCATTACGTCAGCGGCAAGTTCACGAATCGAGCTCTCCGTTAAATCCGAATTCTCATTATAAAAAACATCGGTAATATTATTTTCGGCATTATATAGGACGGAAAAGCTGCGAAAAACATCAAATATGCCGATAGGATTATTCGGTGAATTTTCATTTCCGGCGTTCATTTCATCATGATTTTTAGGGGCAAAGCCCTTGTCTTTTTCCTCAGGCATGTCAGCTATGCGATATAGCAAAGAATACCCTTGGTTATGGCTGGAGACGGTCATGGAAATATTGATAACATAGGAGCGGTGCTGGGCGTGTTGGCATCTCTAGGAATTACGCCTATTATCGAGAGTTTTTCCGTGAGGGTGGAACTAAGCATATGGGGAGGACTTTTATCGCTGGCTTTCGGCGTACTGACAGGAACTATCTTCGGTTTTTACCCGGCATATAAAGCATCGATATTAATTCCGGTAATTGCTCTTAATCATGAGTAGGAGGAAGTGGCGGCTTTTGCCGGGCGATATGAATAACCAAATCAGGGTGTAACTTGAATAAGGAGATATGAAATGCAGGAAAACAGCAAAGGAAATAGTATGATAACTATGATGAATATCAATAAAGGATATATGCTGGGAGAAGAAAAGGTGTCTGTTCTTCACGACATCTGTTTTCAAGTGGAGAAAGGAGAGTTTGTGGCTATTCTGGGACCGTCCGGTTCGGGTAAAACTACTCTTATGAATATCATTGGCTGTATGGATGTGTTGGATGAAGGAACCTACTTTCTGGACGGACAGCCGATTCATGAGATGCAGGAGAGCAAGCTGAATGATATTCGGAATAAAGAAATCGGATTTATCTTTCAGAATTATCAGCTGATCCCCACTTATAATATTTTCAGAATATTGCCATGCCTCTCATCGTGCGGGGCATGACAACAAAGGAAGCGGAAGAAAAATGTATGGATACTATCCGCCTGCTGGGGCTGGACCATAGATTAAAGCATAAACCTTCCGAACTGTCCGGAGGGCAGAAGCAGAGAGTATCCATAGCCCGAGCGCTGGTAGGAGAACCGGCTATTCTGCTCGCTGACGAACCGACCGGCGCGCTGGACAACAGCAGTGGTAAAGATGTGCTTAAAATATTTAAGGATTTGAACGATATGGGGCATACGATAGTTATGATTACTCACGATTTAAATGTGGCGAAATCCGCCGGAAGAATCATACATATTGTGGATGGATATCTAAAAGAATAAATAATGAATATCCCCCTTGAAATGTTGTGGCTGCATAATCATGATAGGATTGACGCAGTAAGCATAATGTGAGAAAATTTCTTAGACAAATAGGGCTTATGAAATGTATGCAGGCGAAAGAAAGAAGCTGTAAGAGGGATTATGTACAAAATATTGATTGTGGAAGATGATAATACGATAGCGGAAGAGGTAGGTAGATACTTAATTAAGTGGGGATATGAGGTAGAGGCAGTTACCGACTTCGGTGACGTACTGGGACATTTCAGCAGGTTTCTGCCGCAACTGGTACTTATGGATATTGGTCTGCCTTTTTATAATGGGTATTATTGGTGCGGAGAAATCCGCAAGGTTTCTCAAGTGCCGGTGATATTTGTCTCATCGGCATCCGACAATATGAACATTGTGATGGCAGTAAATATGGGTGGGGATGATTTTGTTACGAAACCTTTTGATTTGGAAGTTCTTGCTGCAAAGGTGCAGGCTGTTTTGCGCAGAACCTATTCTTTTGCCGCCCAGACCTCGCTTATGGAATATAAGGGTATCATACTGAATCTCTCCGATATGTCGCTTGTATACAAGAATGAAAAAATGGAGCTTTCCAAAAACGAGTATAAAATATTGCAGACATTATTTGAGAATAACGGAAAGACAGTAACGAGAGAAGCTATTATGAAAAGACTGTGGGATGATGAGTGTTTTGTAGATGACAATACTCTGACCGTCAATATAAACCGCCTGAGGAAGAAGCTGGAGAGTCTTGGCATTGAGGAGCTGATAGTTACCAAAAAGGGAATTGGCTACAGGTTAGGGGAACTATGAGAGAGAAGAAAGAAAGAGTTATATTTAAGCATTATTTAAGAGAACGCAGCATTTTATTCGCAGCCAATATTGTAATTATACTTATTTTTCTTGCAATCGCAGCTCTGTATGGTTATGACAATAGTGTCATTCATATGCTGTATGCAATTGTGATTATTGCATTCATTGCGGTTTGTGCAGGAATAGTGGATTATAGCCGTTACAGAAATAAATGCCTGAATCTATATGACGTACTTTCAAAGCGAGACGAAAGCGATTATTATTTGCCGGAGGCAAAGACGCTCGTAGAAACATTGTATGGAGAAATGGTGATTGCTGCGGAAGAAGACAAAAGGGACCTGGTTTCCGAATTAGATGAGAAAAGGCGCGATATGGCGGATTACTATACGATGTGGATACATCAGATTAAAACGCCTATTGCAGCTCTGCAGCTAGTTCTTCGAAGGCTATCCGATGCGGAAAATAGCGAGGAACAGGTCGTTAAACAGGCATATGAGGAATTGTTTAAAATTGAGAGGTATGCGGAGATGGCCTTGTATTATGCCAGACTGGATAATATGTCTTCGGATATGCTTTTTCAAGAATGTGATGTAAGTGCTATCGTTAAGCGGGCAGTAAAAAAGTACTACCTTCTTTTTACCGGAAGCGGTCTGTCATTTTCTCTGGAAGAATTTGAATGCAGGGCGGTGACCGATGAAAAGTGGTTGGCATTTGCCGTAGAGCAGATATTGTCAAACGCTCTTAAGTACACTCTCAAGGGTAAAATACTTATTTACGGAATAGATGAAAACGGAAAGCGGTGTGGGGGAAAGGTAAGCCATATAGTAATTGAAGACACAGGAATAGGGATTTGTGAAAGCGACCTGCCTCGCATTTTTGAGAGAGGATTTACCGGATATAACGGAAGAATGGGTAGAAAATCTACAGGCATCGGTTTATACTTATGCAAACAAATTATGGACAGGCTATCCCATAGAATAGATGTGTATTCTGCGGTGGATAAGGGAACAAAAGTAATACTGGGATTTGAACAGCAGAACTATAATGTGACAAAAGCGTAAGATTGGAAGCGGAAATGTAAGGCAGAGCAATGGCAGTGCATTTCCGCTTTTTCTATAATAGAATCAAGATTTATGAAAGAGAGGATATCAGAATGGCACTTCTGGAAGTGAAGAATGTAAAAAAAATATATACGACGCGTTTTGGCGCAGTAAAGGTTCAGGCGCTGCATGATGTGAACTTTTCCGTGGAGGAAGGCGAATATGTAGCGATTATGGGAGAGTCGGGATCCGGAAAAACTACGCTCCTCAACATCTTGGCATCATTAGACAAGGCGACGAGCGGTAAGGTTCTTCTAAATGGCAAGAACTTGTCGGAAATTAAACAGAAACAGCTTTGCGCATTTAGACGCGACCATCTGGGATTTGTTTTTCAGGATTTTAATTTATTGGATACCTTGTCCTTACGGGATAATATTTTCCTGCCGCTTGTGCTTGCAGGCATTTCCTACGGAGAAATGGACAAAAGACTGAGTCCGCTGGCTGAGAAGCTTGGAATCGTAGATTTGCTGAATAAATATCCTTACGAAGTATCAGGTGGGCAGAAACAGCGTGCGGCAGTATGCAGGGCTCTTATTACGGAACCGGAAATAGTGCTTGCGGACGAACCGACGGGGGCTTTGGACTCGAAAGCGTCAGCTAAGCTTTTGCGGCTTTTTGCGGATATTAATAAGAGCGGACAGACAATCCTTATGGTAACCCACAGCATACAGGCGGCAAGTCATGCGGGAAGAATTCTCTTTATTAAGGATGGTTGTGTATTCCATCAGATATACAGAGGCAACCGCTCGGATGAGGAAATGTACAAAATGATTTCCGATGCGCTGACTGTATTGCAGACTGGAAACAGTCCGGCGCCTTTTGAAAATGGGGAGGCTTCATAATGAATAAAAAAATAAAGAAATGGCGTATCTTACCTAAATTGGCGCTGACAGGAGTGATGAAGAGTGGAACCGTTTATTATCCTTATATTGCTGCAGGTATTTTTTCCGTGTTTACCTTTTTTATTTTTTCTTCTATACTGCGTAACGATGTTATAAGCATACTGCCGCATAGTGCATATGCGTGGATGCTTCTGCAGATCGGGCGCGTGCTCTTGGCGATTATTCTGCTCCCGTTTTTATTTTATACAAACAGCTTTCTGATCAAACGAAGAAAGAAGGAGATAGGACTTTACAATATTCTTGGACTGGAAAAGAAACATATCGGCGTGATGATGTTTACTGAGGCATTATTTTCGTATATGGCAGCAGTAACAGGAGGTATTGTAAGCGGATCGGTGTTCTCCAAGTTTCTGTTCTTATTGCTCCTTCGTATGACGGGACTGCCTGTGGAGGTAGAGTTCGTGTTTTATCCGGAGGCGTTCACAGAAACCGCTATTTTCTTCTTCTGGGTATATGCCATCAACCTCGTTTCGAATCTGATAGAGGTGGGCAAATCCAAGCCGACAGAACTTTTATCCGGCGGTAAAAAAGGGGAAAAGGAACCGAAGCTTTTATGGATATATGCGTCGATTGGATTGATAACTCTGGCAGGTGGCTATGTAATCGCTATCCGTTCGGAGGTGGATTCCATGATATTCCTGAACTTCTTTTTGGCGGTCTTCTTGGTCATTATCGGAACTTATTTTTTATTCACGTCGGGAAGTGTAGCTTTTTTAAAGGTGCTTAAGAGAAATAAAAGAGTTTATTACGAGCCTGCTAATTTTATCACGATCTCGGGAATGCTCTACCGCATGAAAAAGAATGCGGCAAGCCTTGTAAATATATGTATTTTTTCAACAATGGTAATTATTACGTTAGTATGTACTTCATCGCTGTATCTGGGGTTAAATGAAATACTGTATTTTAACTATCCTTATGACGCAAGCTTTTATGCTCAAAGCGAGAAGGCGGATGCGGATGCCGCAAACGAGGAAATAAACGCCTTGGGAGAAATAAACGATGTGCGAATAAATGGACTTGTAAGCTACGAACGTATTGCGTTATCCTGTGGAAAGGAGGCAAATGCTTTCGGAGTGAGCTTTGCCGGCGGAATGCAAAACAAGCATAACTACAAAGTTAATATTATCACGCTTGAAGATTACAACCGAATGGAAGATAAAGAAGAAATATTGGGGGAAAATGAAGTACTGGTTTTTTCCAGCGGAGCAGATTTTGCATATGATACGGTAAGATTTATGGATAGGCAGCTGGATGTGAAAAAAGAATTAAAGGAACTTAAAATAGAGCCTAAATCGGAGAAGAATGTGTTTGACGCCTTGTTCTATATAATCGTAAGAGATCAAAAGATGCACGATGATTTAGTCAGAAGCTGGGCTGAAGAAAACGGCGTGGAGGATATAGAAGGCTTTGCGAACAGCGATTACCGAATTGTCAGATTCAACGTGGAGGGAGATAAAGCAGATAAAGACGCATTTTTTGACAGTTTAAAAGCATGGTGTGAAAGCAGGCCGGAGTTCGTGGAGTTTTATAATAATCTGGAAGGCCGTGCAAATGATATGAGCATGTACGGAGGGCTTTTATTCATCGGTATTTTATTCAGTGCAGTATTTTTGATGTGCCTATTGCTTATTATGTATTATAAACAGATTTCGGAGGGATATGAGGATAGGGACAGCTTTATTATTATGCAGAAGGTGGGAATGAGTGAAAAAGAGATAAAGCATACGATTCACAGACAGATTCTCCTTGTATTTTTCCTTCCGCTTTTGGGAGCGGTGATGCATACTGTGGCCGGACTTTTTATGGTAGACCAATTATTTACTACGTTGCGATTTTTTAATGGTTCTCTTCTCGTGTCCTGTGCAGCTTGCATAACCGTGGTCTTTGTAATCTTTTATGGCTTGAGTTACCTTATGACGGCCAAGACATATTATAAGATTGTAAGGTGGGGGGAGAGCCCTGCAGTAAATGCGTAAATCTACGCTGCATGGAAGGCGGATAAACTGCTTCTGAGCAATGCGATATTTCTTTACATGTGTTGGCTTCATTTCGGCGTAAAGTTAAGGTAAAAATAATTTTACAAAGGTTCATAATGTGATTAAAATAGTGTATAGTATAAGAAAAGCAAATGACTGCGAACAATTAAGTTGTGAGAATTCCATGCGCAATAATTGCAGGTTGTGAAGGAAGATTGTATGGGAGGAGAGGATAGTGTGGAGCAAATAGAGAAATTAAAGCAGATGGTAGATGCAAGCAGCAACATTGTTTTCTTTGGAGGGGCTGGGGTGTCTACAGAAAGCGGCATACCGGATTTTCGAAGTGTGGATGGTCTCTATAACCAGAAATACGCCTATCCGCCCGAGACCATATTAAGTCATTCCTTTTACAGAAGAAATCCGGAGGAATTCTATCGTTTTTACCGCGATAAGATGCTGTATCTGTCGGCAAGACCGAACGCGGCTCACAGAAAGCTTGCAGCATGGGAGAAGGAAGGAAAGTTAAAAGCGGTTATCACGCAAAATATAGATGGTATGCATCAGGCGGCAGGAAGTAAAAAAGTGCTTGAACTTCATGGATCCGTACTTAGGAATTATTGTGAGGACTGCGGAAAGTTTTTTGATGTAGAATATATTCTTCATTCCGAAGGAGTGCCGATCTGCAATAAATGCGGAGGTCCGATTAAGCCGGATGTGGTACTCTATGAAGAAGGCTTGGATACACGGATTGTGTCGGAGGCTGTAAATTATATAAGAAATGCGGATGTTCTCATTATCGGAGGAACTTCCCTCGCGGTATATCCTGCAGCTGGTCTGATTGACGACTATAGAGGGAATAAGTTGGTATTGATTAATAAGACCCCGACTATGCGGGACAGCTTGGCGGATTTGATTGTTCAGGGAAGCATCGGCGAGATTCTGGACAGGTTATGAGGAAGGGCATATGGATATTCAGGTTGGAGATATACTCAGATTGAAAAAACAGCATCCCTGCGGAAGTAAGGAATGGGAAGTTCTGCGCATTGGGGCAGACTTCCGCTTGAAATGTGCAGGGTGCGGTCACCAAATTATGATAGCGCGGAAAATGCTTGAGAAAAATGTCAAAGAAATTAGACAAAAGCCTTGAAAATAATGGATTCTTATGATATCATGTTTAATCGTGATATATTTTAAATTCCTTGCTCTCATCCGAGAATGAGGGCCAGAGACCAAAAGGAGGTAACGCACATGAACAAGTATGAATTAGCCGTTGTTGTCAGTGCAAAAATCGAAGATGAAGAAAGAGCAGCAGTTATTGATAAATGCAAAGCTCTCGTTGAAAGATTCGGTGGACAGGTTACGGACGTTGATGAATGGGGTAAGAAGAGATTAGCTTACGAAGTTCAGAAGATGAAAGAAGCCTACTACTATTTCATTCATTTCGATGCTGAGAGCACTGTTCCGGTAGAAATAGAAAACAGAGTTCGTATCATGGACAATGTAATCAGATTTTTATGCGTAAGACAGGACGAGGCATAAGAGAGAACAGGAGAATGTATGAATAAAGTAATACTTATGGGACGTTTAACGAGGGACCCCGAAGTGAGATATTCTCAAGGGGAAAGCCCGATGGCAATTGCCAGATATACACTTGCGGTAGATCGCAGATTCAGCAGAAACGGTGATGATGCGACCGCAGACTTTATAGGATGCGTAGCGTTTGGTAAAGCAGGCGAATTTGCAGAGAAATATTTCCGCAAAGGAACCAAGGTAGCGATTACCGGGCGTATCCAGACGGGTAGCTATACCAATAAGGATGGTGTCAAGGTGTATACGACGGATGTTGTTGTCGAGGATCAGGAGTTTGCGGAAAGCAAAAACAGTGCCGGTGCAGACGGGGGTTTTGCCGGTAACAGTAACTTTTCCGGCGGAGGAAGACCTGAACCTATGACAGCCGGGGATGGATTTATGAATATTCCCGATGGCATAGATGAAGAACTTCCATTTAATTAATAATAAGAGCTTAATGATGTAATATTAAGTTCATAACTGATAATTAAATATAAGATAGGAGGCACTATTATGGCTTACAATAAAGCAGAGAAGTCTGATTCTCCGATGAGAAGAAAAGGCGGCATACGCAGAAGAAAAAAAGTTTGCGTATTTTGCGGTAAAGACAATGTTATCGATTACAAAGATGTAAATAAATTGAAAAGATATGTATCTGAGAGAGGAAAAATCCTCCCCAGAAGAATTACACGAAACTGTGCAAAACATCAAAGAGCTCTTACAGTAGCAATTAAGAGAGCACGCCACATCGCTTTGATGCCATATGTAATGGATTAATAGAAAATGAGATCAGCTATCGTAAATGGTAGTTGATCTTTTTTTGTATAAATGGAGGATTATTGCTTTTGCACGTGAGTGTCTGCTTGAAGACATTTTACTCATTAACATTAATAAGAAATTGCAGTTGACGCAACGGTAAAGCGTTAAACCAAATAAATACATGCAACAGTAAATATAATAATATAAAATATACAAAATAAATAAATATATAAAAAATATATTGAAAAATATATAGATGTATAATATAATAATTTTAAGTTAAGCGCTAAACTTATAGCAAAGCAAATAATGTAGTAAACTGTGTGGAGGTTTAAAATGAGTAAAAAGTTAAAGCAATTATTTTCGTTACTGCTGACAGTGATTATGGTAGCGGGACTATTGGGGGGATGTTCGAGCAGTTCCGATAGTGTGGGTACACTTACGGAACCAATGGATGCTGAAGAGACGTCCGAAGAAAGTACTTCTGACCCGTGGCAGTTAGCAGCAACATCGACCTATGAACCGTATCCTGAGACGGTTACCTATACAGTCGGGTTGAGAGTGCGTGCCGATGTAGCATATCCGGAGGGTAGTACGGATACGGCGGAGGAAAGCGCTTATACAAGATTTTTGAAAACCAAGTTGAACATACAGAATATGAATGTATTCGAAGCGGCAGACGATAATGATTATAATCAAAAAGTTTCCATGGCAATTACCAGTGGCGAGATTCCGGATATTATGAGTGTTGGAACCTATGAAGAATTTAAGGAGCTGGTTGAAAACGATATGGTGGCAGATTTGACCGAGGCATACAATAACTGCGCCAGTGATTTGATGAAGGAAATCTATGCATCCAACGACAACCGCTCCTTGGATATGGCGACCATAGACGGAAAATTATACGCGATCCCCACAACAACTATTTCCAACGGACCGGAAATGCTTTGGCTCAGAGGGGACTGGATGGATAAACTCGGGCTGGAAGAGCCCAAGACTTTAGATGATATAAAGAACATAGTTAAAGCCTTTGTAGAAAAGGACCCGGGAGAAAACGGTGCGGGAAAAACAGTAGGAATTCCATTGTGCATAGATGGGGATACTAATTATATTTACGGGAACTATTCAGGAGCATATAAGGCTAATAATATTTTCACGAGCTTCGGCGCTTTTCCCGAGCAATGGATAGAAGGTAAGGACGGAACAGCAGTATATGGTTCGGTGCAGCCAGAGATGAAGCAGGGACTGCAAGTGCTGGCAGACTGGTATAAAGAAGGTGTTATCGACCAGCAGTTGGCGGTCAGGACGTATGACGATATTAGGGCACTTGTGACGGATGGAAAATGCGGTTCTTATTTTTGTGGTTGGTGGGCTCCTTATGAGTTGGCCGGTTCCTATGAACTGAATCCGGATGTGGAATGGCGCGCTTATATCCTGCCGACGGGGCCGGATAACAAGGTAACCATGTGGTCGGGAAATCCCAATCAGAATTATTTCGTAGTACGAAAAGGGTTTGAACATCCGGAACTTCTCATAAAAGCAAAATCAATTACCTTGGATTACAATCAGGGAGAAGCGGCCTATACGGATGACAGTGTGGAATGTAAGGAGTATCTGGATTATGTAGCCCATGGCTACGGCGTAGAAGTAATAGGCGGATTTGACTGGTACGATGCTGCGGCGCGAGCATATCAGCACATAAGTGAAGCGATTGATGGAACGAGAAACCCGGAAGAAATGAATGCCTATGAACATTCTTTGTATGAGTCATGCTCAAAATATTTGGAAGCGGTAAATAATAATGAAAAACCTGAAAAAGTAAATTGGCTGGATTATAATGCGCGAATGGTGGCGAGCAAGCTCGTAAATGATACAGAGGTAAATATTGTACAGCCCGTATTCTTTAGCCAGACAGATTCTATGTCCCTGATGTGGGAAAGCTTAAAAACGCTGGAAAGAACCACTATGCTTAAAATAGTGACAAACGAAATAAGCGTAGACGAGTTCGACGCTTTTGTAGAGGAATGGATGAACGCCGGAGGACAACAAATCACGGAGGAAGTGAACGAGGCGATTAATTAGCGCGAACAATAGGCCTGGGCCGGTTTAGCTTATCATATCGGTTCAGGCATTTTTGTAGAACTGCAGGCTGTGATGAAAGGTATAGGTTATTTTATGAGTAGACCCAAAAAGCAATGGTATTATCATTTAATGATGCTTCCGGGAATGATATTTCTGATTATTTTTAATTTTATTCCTATGTTTGGGATTGTAATGGCATTTCAGGATTTTAGCCCGGCAAAGGGTATTTTGGAATCCAGATGGATAGGGCTTGATAATTTTAAATTTATTTTCGGCCTTAAAGAAAGCAGACAGATTTTTTCAAATACAATCATTATTTCATTCGGGAAGATTTTGCTTGGAATCCTTATTCCTGTCTGCTTTTCCCTGCTGCTGAATGAAATAAAGGCGCAATTTTTTAAACGAATGGTTCAGACGATTGTCTATATGCCTCATTTTCTGTCTTGGGTAGTATTTGCTGCCGTAGTCCAAGGCATATTTTCCTATGACGGACCGATTAATGCATTGCTGATGGCTGTAGGGGTGGAGCCTGTTATGTTTTTGGGAAGCAATCAATGGTTTCGGACGATAATGGTAACCACAGATAGCTGGAAGGAATTCGGTTATGGTTCAATTATTTATCTGGCGGCGCTTACGGGGATAGATCCAGGGTTGTATGAAGCAGCATCCATTGATGGGGCAGGGCGATGGAAAAGGCTTTTACACATTACTTTACCGGGAATTATGCCAATTATACTCATTATGCTGACTATGGCACTACCCAACATTTTAAACGCCGGTTTTGACCAGATTTTCAATCTATACAATCCGCTTGTATACAAATCAGGAGATATTCTGGATACATATGTTTACAGAGTGGGTATGCTAAAACGGCAATATAGTTTGGGTACGGCAGTGGGGTTAATAAAATCTGTGGTAGGAATGATTCTTATATTAGCTGCAAATAAATTGGTTACGACATTTTCCGACAGGAGAATGTTCTAAGGAGGGTAAAATGATAAAACGGGGAAAATTAGATTCACTGACCGTGCTCATTTACGTGGTGGTAACAGTGTTGGGACTAAGCTGCCTTTTCCCGATACTGAATACTTTGGCGTTATCCTTCAGCAGTAGTGCGGCGGCTACGGCTGGAAAGGTAGGAATAATACCGGTAGATTTCACACTGAGTTCCTATCAGAAGATATTGAATGACCAACAGCTGTGGAGATCCTTTTTAATTTCGATGCTGAGAGTATTGCTGGGGACTTCGCTGAACATTTTTTTGGTAATAACCTTGGCTTATCCTTTATCCAGGAACCA
Source organism: Clostridiales bacterium (assembly GCA_012520655.1). Taxonomy (GTDB): domain Bacteria; phylum Bacillota; class Clostridia; order Lachnospirales; family Lachnospiraceae; genus Kineothrix. The sequence continues at coordinate 19,059 of JAAYNW010000012.1, forward strand.
AAGGGAATTTGGCGCTCAAAAAATATATATTAAATTTGTGTTATTTGCAATGCTTTTTAACGGAGTCATGGTTCCTACATATATGGTTGTACAGAAACTGGGAATGATTAATAGCATCTGGTCTTTGATTTTTCCCGGAGCAGTGAGCACCGGAAATGTTATCCTGATGATGAACTTTTTTAGGAGTGTGCCAAAAGCTCTGGAGGAGGCAGCAGAAATTGATGGAGCCACTCCATTTCAGATTCTGTGGAATATATTTATACCCGCATCGAAGCCATGTATAGCTACTATTGTGCTTTTTTGTATCGTATGGCACTGGAACGATTACTTTTCGGGACTTTTGTATATGACAAAGGTGCATAATTATCCTTTGCAGACCTATATTCAAATGATAGCTACTACTTTTGACATTTCAAAAATAACCGACATCAAAAAACTTCAGGAATTTCTTATGATATCTGAAAAGACGCTGAATTCGGCAAAAATAGTCGTATCCGTCATACCGCTGTTATTAATTTATCCTTTTCTGCAGAAATATTTTACCACGGGACTTGTGGTAGGTGCCGTTAAGGAGTGAGAGAGGGGCAAATGAAGAAAATATATAGAATTAATGCCAGAGGAAGAGCATTGGAGAAGAACATAATACGCTGTGGAGAACTTCGCATTACATTACTCACGCCCGCAATGCTCAGAATAGAATATAACTTGAAAAGGGTATTCGTGGATGAGCCTACACAGACAGTGTGGTTTCGGGATTTTCCTAACGTGGAACACTACTCGGAGGAATCGGAGGAGAGCTTGTCTCTGGAAACGTCACGGATAAGCCTTAAATATAATAAATGCGGCAAGGCGGAAGACTTTTTGACAATCAGAATAAAAGATGCAGCCGGCAAATATAGCGGGAGCTGGAAATGGAACGATAAGACTTTGACGCTGAAGGGAACCGCCAGGACCTTGGATGAAGCGGATGGGGCAATAGAATTAGAGGAAGGAATAATTTCAAGGCAGGGATATTCTGTTCTGGATGACAGCGCTTCCTACTTAATTAAGGAAAGCGGAGAGCTGGTGGGAAGAAGCAGTATTGGAAAAGATATTTATTTCTTTGGATACGGTCACGCCTATCAGGAATGCCTGAAGGATTTCTTTCGGCTGACGGGAAATCCGCCCATGCTTCCCAGATTTGCCTTTGGCAACTGGTGGAGCCGCTACTATAAATATACGGAGGAGAAATATAAGGAGCTGATAGAGAAGTTCGAAGAAAATGAAATTCCGTTGTCTGTAGCAATAATCGATATGGACTGGCATATTACAGAAATAGAATCTGGAGAAGGGAGCGGCTGGACGGGGTATACATGGAACAGGGAGCTGTTCCCGGATCCGGAGAGACTTATTTCTTGGCTTCATGAAAAGAAACTGCAGGTATCTCTCAACGTACATCCGGCAGAAGGTGTTCTGGCACATGAGGAGGCTTATGAGCAAATGGCAGACGCCCTCGGTGTGGACACAAAAAGGTGTGAGCCTATTGCTTTCAATATTTCTGATCCTCAGTTTATAGAGGCCTATTTTAAATATCTGCATGCCCCCAATGAAATGATGGGTGTGAACTTCTGGTGGATAGACTGGCAGCAGGGAGAAAAATGCGGACTGCCGGGCGTGGATCCGTTATGGCTTCTTAACCATTATCACTATCTGGACAATGGGAAGAAGAATAAGCGAGCGCTAATTCTGTCAAGATACGGTGGAGTCGGAAGCCATAGGTATCCGGTGGGATTTTCCGGCGATTCAATTATATCGTGGAAGACTTTGGACTTTCAGCCGTATTTTACAGCAAATGCGGCTAATATAGGGTACGGTTGGTGGAGTCATGACATTGGTGGACACATGCTGGGAGCATATGATGAGGAATTGCAGATCCGCTGGGTTCAATTCGGCGTGTTTTCTCCTATTTGTCGTATACATAGCTCGGCAAATCCCTTCAACCATAAAGAACCATGGAATTATTCCGTGGAGGCCAATCTGATTATTACGAAATATTTGAGGCTTAGACATCAGTTGATTCCATATTTGTATACAATTAACAGGATTTTTTCCTTGGAAGGAATCCCGCCGTTAAGGCCTTTATATTATGAATACCCTGAAAAAGAAGAAGCATATCATATGCAGAACGAATACTTTTTTGGTACCCAGATGATTTGCGTACCGATTACTACCCCTATCATTGATGTTATACAGGCAGCTAAGGTAAGCGCTTGGATTCCGGAAGGTATCTATATCGATTGGTTCACCGGCTTGATTTACAAGGGAGAGCGCAGAATAAACCTTTACCGGGGAATTGGGGAGATGCCGGTGCTTCTTAGGGCGGGAGCTATTGTGCCGCTGAATGCGAGTACAAAGAGAGAAAACGGTGTGGATAATCCCGGATCATTGGAGTTAGTAGTAGCAGCAGGAGCGGATGGGGAGTTTGAACTATACGAGGATGACGGCATAAGCCTGCATTATGAGGATGGAGAATATGTGACTACTCGGTTTGTACTTGATTACAGGGAAAACGGAGAATTTCGAATTGGCAGGGCAAACGGAGACTTAAAAGTGATACCGGGGAGAAGAAAATATAGGATTAGCTTCTTAGGATTTGATAAGCCGAAAACAATATGGCTAAAAAAAGAAGATATATTGGAAGAAATATCATTTTGCTACGATACGATGAGGAATGAAGCGGTGTTGGAACTGGAGATAGGGGTCACTGAAGAGATATGCATATCCTTTGAAGGAGGCATGCATTTAGGAAGCAATAAGGTAAAAGAAAGATGCTTCCTGCTGTTAGATAAGGCTCAAATTGAATATAGTGAAAAAGAAAAAATTTACTATACGGTTATAAAAAATACTTGTGGCAAGGTTTTAACAAGCTTGTTGAGTTTAAACATAAATAATGAGATTTATGAAGCGATTCATGAATTACTGCTTGCTGAGAAAGAGTGAGGAAGACATATTTTATGGAAGAATGGGTTAAAAGTGTCTATTCAGACGGAAGCGGAAATTATGTAAGCAAACCCTATCCGACAAAGGGCGACTGGGTCGACATTCAAGTCAGAATGTTAAAAAATCAAAGTGTGAAGCATGTATTTCTGCGTTTTAAGGAATATGGAATTGAAAAAATCGAAGAAATGAAGTTGTGGAAGACAAAGAATGGATTAGATTATTATAAGGCACAGGTCAGGATAAACGAGCCGGTGTTTCGCTACCAATTCTACCTTGTTACGGAAGAAAAGATTTATTATTATACACAGCACCGTGTGACGGACTATATTCCTGATGAGTCGAGGGATTTTGTAATACTTGCGGATTATCACCCGGTCAAATGGGTGAAGGAATCCGTCTTTTATCAGATTTTCCCCGATAGGTTCTGCAATGGAAATGAAGAAATCAGTGTTAAGGAAGCAGAATATAGTTACCAGGGACATCCGGCTATACAAGTGAGGGATTGGAATATGCCTGCCGCAGACTACGAGCAGACACATGCCTTGGATTTTTATGGAGGAGATTTGGATGGAATAATCAACAAGCTGGATTATTTGTCGGAACTTGGAATTAATGCCATCTATTTGAATCCGATTTTCCAATCCCCTTCGGTGCACAAATACGACAGCTTGGATTATTACCATGTAGATACTCACTTGGGTGGAGATGCAGCGTTAAAAAAGCTGATTAAAAAAATGCATGAGAGAGGTATGAAACTCATGCTGGATATTTCAATAAATCACACAAGCTCTGCTGCACAGTGGTTCAATAAAGAGAACGAGTTTTACCAACCATGCGTAGGTGCATATCAGAATCCGGAGTCCGAGTTTCGCCAATTTTATTTTTGGGACAGTGAGGGGAATTATGATACATGGTGCGGGGTAGAAACAATGCCTAAGCTCAATTACGGTTCGGAGAAACTGAGGAGAAAAATATATAAGAATAGGAATTCAGTACTTAAAAAGTGGATTAAGGAGCCTTACGGAATCGATGGCTGGAGATTCGATGTAGCAGATTGCTTGGCAAGAAATAAGGTAACGGATGTGCATGAAGAAGTGCTTAAGGAGATAAGAAGGGAGCTTAAGGCTGAAAATCCTGATATTTATTTGTTAGCAGAGGACTGGACCGATTGTTCAGAAGATCTGAAAGGAGATGCTTGGGATGGAACGATGAACTATTTCGGTTGCGCCCGTCCGATTCGTGAATTTGTGGGGGAAATTGATTTGTTTCTCGGAAGAAACCCAACACTTAACCGCACGGCCTGCAAGATGACAGCAAAACAGCTGGCGGAGAGAATTACGCAATTTTATGCGAAACTGCCTTGCGCCATGCAATACCAAATGTTTAATATGCTGGACAGCCATGATGTGACAAGACTTTATAATAATCCTGCGGTGCATGAGGAGGAATACAAAGGAGCGGTCATAATGATGTTTGCACTGCCGGGGTGTCCAAGTGTATATTATGGGGATGAAGTTCTTCTTGAGGGACGCATCGATTCGGTAGAAAGCTGCCGTAATCCTATGGATTGGAGCCGGAAGGAGAGATTTGAGAAGAACTATGAATTCTATCAGATGCTGTCCGGGCTGAAGCGCAATTCGCAGGCAATGCAGGATGGAGGGTTTCAGGTTATCTGGGATAAAGATTATGTATTTGCTTTTTCCAGATTTACGGAAAAGGAAGTTATCTTTGCTGTATGCTCTACAGATGATGAGGAATATGAGATTGTCCTTCCGATTGAAAATTTCGGACTAAAATATTTTCAGGAAAAGGAGGATTACTTTGGTATTCCTTTAAAAACAGAAAAAAGAAAAGGAAAAATAATATGGCACATAAAGCCCCATCAAAGCTATTTGGTCAAAGTATCTATTGAAAATTAGAAAAAGAGAAAAAGGCCGGTTGTTCTTTTCAGAGAAAATAAGGTATAATGCTCTTAAAATAACGATTTTTAAAGGAGCACTTGAATGATAACGTTAAAAGATATTGCAAAAGAGGCCGGCGTAAGCAGCGTAACGGTTTCGAATGTAATTAACGGTAATTATAAAAAGGTATCTGCTGAAAAAATTGAAGAAATTCAGGAAATAATTAAGAAATATCATTACGTTCCCAATGCGGTAGCTCGAAGTCTTGCGGTGAAGGAGTCGAAGCTTATCGGGGTAGTGATTCCCTATGTGGCTGAAAATGAGAACTTCCTGCAAAGCCCTTATAATGCAGAAATACTCGGTGTACTTGAAAAATGGATTCGTAAGAACGGGTATTATCTGATGGTGCGATGTGTCAATAGCTGCAAGGAGATTATTCCGGTAATCAATACGTGGAATGTAGACGGGGTAGTTTTTCTCGGATCATATAGTTACGAAGTGAGAGAGCTGAAAAAACAACTGCAGCTACCGATGGTTTTTATCGATACATATGCGGATGAAAAAGGAATTGTAAACATTGGTATAAATGATTTCAGAGGGGGATATATAGCCACGAAATATTTGATCAGCAAGGGGCATCGCTCGATTTGTTTTGTGGGTCCGTGTTATGTTGAAGGAAATGTAGTGGAAAAAAGATATGACGGATATTTGAGGGCAATGCAGGAATGCGGCTATGGGGACAATATTTCCAGCGAACATGCCTCTGACACTTCATATGAATGTGGGATAGACATAGGGAAAAAAATTGCGACTGTGAAGGAGGAAGTTACCGCGGTCTTCGCTACGGCGGACATATTGGCGCTAGGTTTAATTCAGGGCTTACGTTTAAATGGCAAGAGAGTTCCTCAGGATGTTTCAGTAATCGGATTTGATAATCTGCTGGAATGCAGGTATTCTACGCCCCAGCTTACGACTATATCGCAGAATATTTCTCTCAAGGCGGAACGGGCAGCAGATGCGCTGTTTCAAATGATCAGAGAAAAGAAGAAGCTGTCCATTAATGAGATAATAGAAGTTGAATTAGTGGAAAGACAATCGGTATGGCAATTATCGGATGAGGACAAAAAAGCAATGTCGTAAGGCATTGCTTTTTTTAACAGTCGGTACAGCAGCTTGTGGAAGATAATTTTAAAGGATGACCTTTTAATTTTACAAAATATGTCGTAAAAGGATAGAAAACGACTAAATAATAGTCTGGAACTTCGCAAAAAAAAATGCTATACTGTAAGAAACGTATATTTTGTAAGTTATGGGGTTACAAACGGGTAAGAACACTCGTAGGGAAAAGGGTAAAGAATGAAAAACAGCATTAAGTTAAAAGGCAAATTAAAAAAATATTTACAGACTTCCGTATATTTAGGTATTTTATTAGTCATTGTAAATTTGGGAATTTACGTCATCGATTACCGTGCAGGCTTAATTCTCACATGTTTTTGCATTTTTTATTTTGCGATAGTATTATCGCTGCGTCTAAATAATAAGCCCGTTATTATGAATGAATTGATTAGCTTTGCCACGCAATACGGGCAGATTCAGAGGAAGCTTCTCAGAGACTTGGACTTGCCCCATGCGCTTTTGGACGACGAGGGAAAGATTATATGGACGAACGCGGCATTTGAGAAGGCGGTTCATAAGGGAAGGGGATATCGCAAGTCGATAACCTCCTTATTTCCTACCATTACAAAGGAAAAATTGCCGGGCGAAGCCGATGAAGTCGAATTCAGCGTCAGCTTTGAAGATTGCGATTACGTTGCCAAATTAAAGAAGATATCTTTAAGGGATATGGAAGAGAACAGCGATATTATCGAGGTGGAAGAATATGAGGGATATTTTATCGCTTTGTATTTGTTCGATGAAACTGCATTGAAGATAGCTCTTCAGGAAGTGGATGACCAAAGCCTGGCAGTCGGTTTAATTTATCTCGATAATTACGATGAAGCGTTGGAAAGCGTGGAGGAAGTAAGACGCTCTCTCCTGATTGCGCTGATTGACCGTAAAGTGAATAAGTACATAGCAGGTCTGGACGGCATTTGCAAAAAAATAGAAAAAGATAAGTTCCTCGTAATATTGCGGAAAAAGGCTATTTCTTATTTGCAGGAATATAGATTTGATTTGCTTGAGGATGTGAAAACCGTCAATATAGGAAATGAAATGGCGGTAACTATAAGCATAGGAGTGGGGCTAGACGGACTTACCTATGCACAGAATTATGAATTTGCAAGGAACGCTATTGATTTGGCGTTGGGGCGCGGCGGTGATCAGGCGGTCGTAAAGACTCCGAACAATACGATATATTACGGCGGCAAGAGTCAGCAGGTAGAGAAAAATACGAGAG